>NZ_JBTXLY010000007.1:0-141014 GCF_054871845.1 Ignatzschineria sp. LJL83 | reverse complement strand
AAAATCAACGTTTAGATAACCTTGATCCGCAAGCAGTTCAATATGTGGAAGATCTACTAAATAATAGACCTCGAAAGGTGTTAGGATATTTAACACCTTATGAGTATTTGGTCAAAAACGTACTTGTCGCACTTCGTATTTGAATCTGCCATATTTTTAAAATCATTAAGATAATTGCAATAAGTTGCAGTAGTAATAAGTAAATAGAATAAGTAAGATAGGTAAATTATCGACTATTCAAATAGAGGAATGAATCGTGAAAAAGAGTGTAATAATTGGCTTACTATTTGCATTGAATCTTACTCATATAAGCTTGGCAAGTAGCTCAAGTTTAAAAGATGAAGTTGCGGCTGAAGTTCGTCAGCTTATTTCTGATAGTAAAGGGATTTTAAGTGGTATTCAGCAAGGTATTTCAGAGGGTCGTGCAGATGGCGAAAGCACGGATCAGGCGATTATTGTGACAGATAGTAAGACTTTTGATAAACATCTTAAACTCACAATTTCAAGTAAAACGGCGCTTTCCGGAAATCGTTATGAACTCAGTGTTGCGATTAAAAATAGTTCTGATAAACCTGTGCGCTTAATTAATTTGAGCGATAACCAAAATATGATTTTGATGGATAAAGAGGGTTTTGCTTCTCATCTTTCATCAGGTAATCTTTTTTCAACTTCTAGTACAAGTGATGTAACGATTCCGGCAAAAGCAGGGCTTCGAGTGAAATGGGTTTTTGAAGAAGTGGAAGGAGAGCCAACTCTGCTTCGTATTTATGGGAAAGAGTATTCGGTAAAATAAACTCCTAACCTGATTCTAGTAAATTTTTAGAATATTAGATTCTCATTGAGCAAAAACTCTGAAGAGAACATGAAAACGTCGATATATTTCGGCGTTTTTTTATAAACTTTTTTTATAAAATATTAGAGAAATCCCTTTTTTTCGATAATTTTTTATAGATGTAGAAAGCGTCTTCATCCATCTCTAACTATCTTGAAAGATGGAGATTAATTGACTTATGTCAAGTTAATCGCTCTGTGAAACCATTTCTATTTTTTTGAATAAATGTAAAAAAATATTGTGTAAAGGGCGCTCGCTCGTTATCATAAAATGCTTCAACGACATTTCGAAGCAATGTCAAAAAGCACGTTATTACTCACTTTTGAGTGGTCCGTGTTTTTTTTTGCCAAAAAAATATGAATTTAAATCAGATAGGAAAAAGAAGATGACAAACCCCGCAACCTTAGTTTTGGCTGATGGCACAACGTTTCACGGCGTTGCAATCGGACAAGAAGGTCAAACAGTTGGAAAAGTAACGATTAACACAGCCATGACAGGCTACCAAGAGGCACTTACGGATCCAGCTTATCAAGGACAATTATTAGCTTTTACATATCCTCATATCGGAAATAGTGGAATGAACGGAGAAGATGCAGAATCTGATCGAGTGCGAGCTGCGGGGCTCATTATTCGAGATTTACCTCTTCTTACTAGTAATTTTAGATCTGATGAATCTCTTGAGGATTACTTACGACGAAATCATATTATTGGCATTGCGGAGATAGATACAAGGCGGTTAACTCGGCATCTGCGAACCCACGGTTCACAATCTGGCTGTATTGTGACTGATCAAAACCCTAATATTGCAGCCGCAGCAGAAATGGCTGCAAACCATGATCTTCAAGCGCATGATTCCCTTGTTTTCGATGTTTCTTGTGAAACATCTTATGAGTGGAATGAAGGTCAATGGGAATTAGGGCAAGGATTTCATCAAGGTAGCGAAAAAACGCTTCATGTGGTTGTAATGGATTTAGGTGTAAAACGAGAAATGCTTCGTTTCTTGGCTGAAAGTGGTTGTAAAGTAACGGTTGTGCCGGCAAATACAAGTGCGGAAGCGATTTTAGCGCTGAAACCTAATGGGATTTTTATCTCCACAGGTCCTGCGATTGGCAATCCTGAGCATTATTCTGAAATTATCGAAGTGATCACAACGCTTTTAGCCCATAAAATGCCGCTCTTTGCAGTGGGACTTGGGCATCAATTATTTGGCTTGGCTTTAGGTGGAATGGTGAAACCACTTCATCATGTTCGCTCAGGTGCAAATCATCCTGTGCAAGATTTAGCAACGGGAAAAGTGATGATGACACAGCAAAACCAAGCATTCATTTTGCTAGAAGCAACATTGCCGGAAGTAGTAAAGGTGACGCATCAATCATTGATTGATCATTCCGTTCAAGGGATTCGCCTTGATGGGCAAGTTGCCTACTCTTTCCAAGGATATCCTGAGGGCGATGCTGCGCCTTTATGGAATCTCTTTATCGATGCAATGTGGACTAAATAATTTCAGGAGCAAATCATGCCTAAACGTACAGATATCAAATCTATTTTAATTATCGGCGCAGGTCCAATTGTAATTGGTCAAGCGTGTGAATTCGATTACTCTGGTGCACAAGCTTGTAAAGCGCTCAGAGAAGAAGGTTTTAGAGTTATTTTAGTAAACTCCAATCCTGCAACAATTATGACAGACCCAGAAATGGCAGATGCGACTTATATCGAGCCAATTTTATGGGAAACTGTTGAAAAAATTATTGAGAAAGAACGTCCTGATGCTATTTTGCCAAATATGGGTGGACAAACAGCGCTGAACTGCGCACTTGATCTTAGCCGTCACGGCGTATTAGCAAAATATAATGTTGAGCTTATCGGCGCCAATGAAGATGCCATTGATAAAGCGGAAGATCGTGGACGCTTTAAAGAAGCGATGAAAAAAATCGGCTTAAAATCTGCGGAATCTTATGTGGTTCATTGCATGAAAGATGCATTGATTGCACAGGAAAAAGTGGGTTTCCCAACGCTCATTCGTCCCTCATTTACCATGGGCGGATCAGGTGGCGGGATTGCCTATAACTCGGAAGAGTTTTTAGAAATTTGTGAAAGAGGATTTGATGCATCTCCTACGAATGAGCTTTTGATTGAGCAATCGATCTTAGGTTGGAAAGAGTATGAGATGGAAGTGATTCGGGACCAAAAAGATAATGCGATGATTATCTGTTCTATCGAAAACTTTGATCCTATGGGCGTTCACACCGGAGATTCCATTACCGTTGCTCCGGCGCAAACATTAACGCATCGGGAATATCAGATAATGCGTGATGCGAGTTTAGCGATCCTTCGTGAAATCGGCGTTGATTCCGGTGGTGCAAATGTACAATTCTCGGTAAATCCTCATAATGGCGAGCTCATTGTCATTGAGATGAACCCAAGGGTTTCTCGTTCTTCGGCATTAGCGTCAAAAGCAACAGGATTTCCCATTGCGAAAATCTCGGCAAAATTAGCGGTGGGTTACACATTAGACGAGTTACAAAATGATATTACCGGCGGTAAAGCACCGGCATCTTTTGAACCTACGATTGATTATGTTGTGACAAAAATCCCAAGATTTGCCTTTGAAAAATTCCCATTAGCGGATAATCGTTTAACCACGCAGATGAAATCAGTGGGTGAAGTGATGGCGATGGGGAGAAACTTCCAAGAATCTTTGCAAAAAGCGTTAAATGGTTTAGAAACGGGATTAAGCGGTTTAGATCTTAAAACCAGAAATGGCGAAGATATTGTTGCCGAGCTTAAAATTCCAAGACCAGATCGTATTCTCTATGTTGCCGATGCGTTTCGTATCGGGATTAGCCTTGATGATGTTTATAATATCTCGGCAATTGATCCGTGGTTCTTAGCGCAAATTGAAGATCTCATGATTGAGGAAATTGGACTGTTATCCATGGAGATTGAGGATCTTGATCGTGAAACGCTTCTGATGTTAAAACGCAAAGGCTTCTCTGATCAGCGTTTAGCAGTTCTTTTAAATGTCACTGAAAAAGCAGTTAGAGATCTTCGTACAACTCTCAACATTCATCCTGTGTATAAACGTGTCGATAGTAGCGCCGGCGAATTTGATACGGAAGTGGCATATCTCTACTCAACCTACGATGAAGAATGTGAAGCGCGCCCAACGGATCGTAAAAAAATCATGATTCTCGGCGGTGGCCCCAATAGAATCGGGCAAGGCATTGAGTTCGATTACTGCTGTGTTCATGCATCGCTTGCGCTTCGTGAAGCGGGATTTGAAACCATTATGGTGAACTGTAATCCTGAAACGGTTTCCACAGATTTCGATACTTCAGATCGTCTCTACTTTGAGCCTTTAACGTTAGAAAGTGTTTTGGAGATTGTACGAATCGAAAAACCTTACGGCGTGATCGTGCATTACGGCGGACAAACTCCGCTGAAACTTGCTAATGCGCTCACAGAAGAAGGCGTGAATATTATCGGAACTTCGGCAGATAGCATTGATGCGGCGGAAGATCGTGAAAGATTCCAACAAGTCTTAAATGATTTAGGTTTAAAGCAACCACCCAATAGAATTGCGTACAAAGAAGCAGAAGCCATCGAAAGAGCCAATGAAATTGGTTATCCATTAGTCGTTCGTCCTTCTTACGTGCTTGGCGGAAGAGCGATGCAAGTGGTGCATTCGGATAGCGAGCTTGCAACTTACATGAAGGAAGCGGTGAAAGTATCGGAAGATAGCCCGATTTTGTTAGATCACTTCTTAGATCATGCCATTGAAGTGGATGTGGATTGTGTGTCGGATGGCGAGAAAGTTGTGATTGGCGGCATTATGCAACATATCGAGCAAGCCGGCGTTCACTCCGGCGATTCAAGTTCTTCATTGCCGGCATATTCGCTTTCAGATTCGATTTTAGACGAAATTCGCGCGCAAACAAAAGCGATGGCAAAAGCGTTAGATGTGATCGGCTTAATGAACGTGCAATTTGCGGTGCAAGATGATGAAGTTTATGTGCTTGAAGTGAATCCAAGAGCTTCGAGAAGTGTGCCTTTCGTCAGTAAAGCAACGAATATGCCATTAGCAAAAATCGGTGCGAAAGCGATGGCGGGAATCTCTTTAGATGAGCAAAATGTGCATCATGAAATCGTTCCTGATTATTACTCTGTGAAAGAATCGGTATTTCCCTTCATTAAATTCCCCGGCGTAGATGTGATCTTAGGACCAGAAATGCGTTCTACCGGCGAAGTGATGGGCGTTGGCAAAACATTCCCTGAAGCCTTTTTGAAATCACAATTAGGTGCCGGCGAAAAAATTGCAAAAGTGGGGAAAGTCTTTTTCTCCGTGAAAGATCAAGATAAACCGGCATTAGAGATCGTCGCTCAAAACTTCTTAAATGAAGGTTACGGCATTTGCGCAACGAAAGGCACTGCTGAATATCTTCGCAGCAGAGGCTTCTGTGTGCAATCCATCAATAAAGTATTAGAAGGCGGATATCATATTGTCGATGCCATCAAAGCCGGCGAAATTGCCATTGTGGTGAATACCACAGATAGCAATCCGCAAAGCATTGAAGATAGCCACACGATTCGTAGAAATGCCGTGAATCTTCGAATCCCGTTATATACCACAATTGCCGGCGCAAAAGCGATCAGCGAAAGCGTGAAAAGTATTGGTACAACGGATGTCTATTCGATTCAGGAATTGCATGAAACTTTAGAGAAGTAATTTAAGTAGCTATCTAAATTATTATCCGACATTATCCAAATCATTATTTAAGTGGTTATTAATTAGATAGTTAGAATAAGTTTCAAAATAATGTGAAAATAGAACCAAGCAATTGATTGAGAGATCTGTTGCTTGGTTTTTTTATGGGTTTTTATTGGGAATTTTCTTCTGTACTGAATTGGGTGTTGAGGGTTTTATTGAAAGGATATTTGTGTGAAATGCGTTAGAAATCGTAGATTAACGGCAATGATAAATATGATCAAGATGATTGGAATCATGAGTGTTATCGGCATTATTACTGTTATTCAAGGATGCAGTAACCATCAATATGACGAGTTTGATCCTTCTATTCCGGCAGTGAACAGCGAAACTTTGCAACAACATGTGAAGATTTTATCTGTCGATTTCTTTCCTAGAAATTATCAAAATTTAGAAAATCTCAATAAAAGTGCTGATTATATTAAAAAAGAATTAATGCAATATTCATCAGATGTTTCCGAGCAAACCTTTGTGGTAGACGGCAAAACTTATCGTAATATTATTGCGAAGTTTGGGGCAAATACGAACGAGCTAATTGTGATCGGTGCGCATTATGATTCTCATGGAAATACTTATGGTGCTGACGATAATGCGAGTGGTGTTGCGGGATTATTAGAGTTAGCACGATTACTCAAAGACCAAACGCCGAATCAGTCTGTTGAATTAGTGGCATATAGTTTGGAAGAACCGCCATATTTTGCCACTGAAAATATGGGTAGTGCATTTCACGCAAGAGAATTAAAAGCCGAGAATATTCCCGTAAAACTAATGCTGTCATTAGAGATGATTGGTTATTTTAACGATGAGGAAAACTCTCAGAATTATCCGGCGCCGTTGATGCAATATCTCTATTCCGATAAGGGCGATTTTATCAGCGTCATTGGTAATTTAAGTGGTCGGAAAATTGCCAAAAAAGTCACAAATCTCATGAATCAAGTTAGCAACTTGCCGGCATATCGCCTAAATGCCCCGAGTTTTATCCAAGGCATCGATTATTCGGATCATCGCAACTATTGGACAGAAGATTATCCGGCATTAATGATTACCAATACCTCGTTTTATCGTAATCATCATTATCACGAACCTTACGGCGATGATTGGCAATCCTTAGATTATGAACGAATGGCAAAAGTCGTACAGGGCGTTTATAAAGTGGTTCAAGAATTTTAGAAATTTTAGGAGAAAAAGCATGAAAATATGGTTGAGTATATTTTTAAGTTTAGGAATCGCATATCCATCGGGGATTACTGTTTTTGATGATGAGTGCCGGGATTCTGAAGATTGTCGAGCCTTCCGTTATGACCGTAAAATCACTGATCAGACAATCATACGGGAAGGGTATCAATTACAGATTCAAAACGTAGATTTCTCAGAGTTTATACATTCAAGAAATAGAGCAAGAAATTTAGCGCAATATCCGCATTTACCGGAAAGTTTTAGGAATGATTATTCCTTCATTCTTTTCAATCCAGAAAAAAGTAAGGTCTTTCTTGCGAATGATGCTAATGAATATTTCATTCAAGATTGGCTAGAAGATCAAGAAAGTCTAAAGCAGAAGATAGAATTGCCGGTGAATCCTGATAAAGATTATTTAGATTTAAGAGATTTTTCTAATTTTTCTTCTAAAAATGTTTGGGATGAGAATGGATTAACGCTGACTTTTTATCCTGCAAAAAGATTACCGCGTTTTTATTGTAAAAAATTCCGAATAGAATTTGTTGAGGAACTTCCGGTAATTATTCCAGAAACAGAGGATTGTTATGCTGGAAGTTATAATTATTCTGGAAGTTTGCCGATATCTCCTGATCAAACATTTAAGGTTGACGGTAAAATATTAATGGCAAAAAATCAGCTGAATGAATATGAAACGATTTTTGATTTTTCGGAGCTATTTGAAGCGCCTCAGTCGGTAATTGAAACCAGTCATTGGGTCAATGAAAATATCTTATATATCTCAAGATATGAGTGGGATTTTGCAGGACCCATTACGTTACTGAAAGTAGAGATTCATCCATTAAATGAGCTTTGAATATTAGATTTATGAACTTTCTGATGGAGATACAATCATTATGAAAATATGGAAACAGTGTGGATTAGTGTTGATGGTGCTATTGGGGTTTATCAGTCTTTCCATGGCAAATCCCGTCACTTACTATATGAAGTTTAAAGCAAATGGTATGCGCTGTTTATTAACTATTAATGATGTCTATATTTATAGCCCGGTACAACACAGTCCAAAAATTCCTCGCTTAGTCAGTCTTGGGCATGGCGTAACGGAATATTTACAGCAGGGAGAAAATACTGTTTCTGTAATACTTTCAAATAATGCCGAATATATTCCTAAAAGTGAGATTGAAAATGGTTATTGCGAGGTAGAAATTATTGCGATGGCAGCGAATGAATTGGGAGAGGTAGAGAGCAAGGTCGTCAGCCATATGCGTCATACTTATGTGCCAAGACCAGAAGGATCTGATTCTATCTTCCCATATCATCTCTCCACTTCGGAATCCAATACTGAGCTAGATCCACTAATTTCTCCCAATGGGATTGAGAGCATAGAACGACCTCATAATTATGATGCCAATAATGAGCCAGTACAAAGCATTCGTTCAAATCAAACCTTAATAGTTCATCATGAAACGCCTATGAGCTGGTCGCAGCGAGCAACGCCTTTTGAAGATACGGAGGCAAATAAACGGAAATTGTGGAATAAATATCAAGAAATTAAGCAGATCATTCAAACGCAAGATAAACGGGCACTTCGCCAACTCGCTGAACCTGGCGCAACAGATATGGCACGGATCTTTGGGAGAGATGTGGAAGCCCATTTTGAAACGACGTTTAAAGAGGTGATTCAAGATTTTTTTGAAATCGATACCGAGTATTACCGTGATGAATATATTCCTTATGAGGATTATGAACTTGAAATTTATGCCGAAGGAAAGCTGTTCCGATTGAACCGAAAAGGGTTTTTAATCTCTTCGCCCTTAAGATGGTATAACCCCTTTAATCAGGAATCACTCATCTATAATCCGCTCTTTACCTTTATTGATGGCGAAATCGTGATGGCGACTTTTTAAAAGAGAAGGATACAATCATTATGAAAAAATGGAAACAGTGTGGATTAGTGTTGATGGTGCTATTGGGGTTTATCAGTCTTTCCATGGCAAATCCCGTCACTTACTATATGAAGTTTAAAGCAAATGGTATGCGCTGTTTATTAACTATTAATGATGTCTATATTTATAGCCCGGCACAACACAGCCCAGAAATCCCACGCTTGGTAAGCCTTGGGCATGGCGTAACGGAATATTTACAGCAGGGGGAAAATACTGTTTCTGTAAGACTTTCAAATAATGCTGAATATATTTCTAAAAGTGAGATTGAAAATGGTTATTGCGAGGTAGAAATTATTGCGATGGCGGCGAATGAATTGGGAGAGGTAGAGAGCAAGGTGGTAAGCCATATGCGTCATACTTATGTGCCAAGACCGGAAGGATCTGATTCTATTTTCCCGTATCATCTCTCCACTTCGGAATCCAATACCGAGCTAGATCCACAAATTTCCCCCAATGGGATTGAAGTTATGGAACGCCCCTATAGTTACGATGCTAATAATGAGCCGGTACAACGCATTCGTTCAAATCAAACCTTAATGGTTCATCATGAAACGCCTATGAGCTGGTCGCAGCGAGCAACGCCTTTTGAAAATACGGAAGCAAATAAACGAAAACTGTGGAATAAATATCAAGAAATTAAGCAGATCATTCAAGCGCAAGATAAGCAAGCACTTCGCCAACTGGCAGAACCTGGCGTGACGGATATGGCACGGATCTTTGGGAGAGATGTGGAAGCCCATTTTGAAACGACGTTTAAAGACGTAATCCAAGATTTTTTTGAAATCGATACCGAATATTACCGTGATGAATATATTCCTTATGAAGATTACAATCTTGAAATTTATGCCGAAGGAAAGCTGTTCCGATTGAACCAAAAAGGATATTTAATTGCCTCTCCTTTGCAATGGTATAACCCATTTAATAAGGAATCACTCATCTATAATCCGCTCTTTACCTTTATTGATGGCGAAATCGTGATGGCGACTTTTTAAAATAGATTGTATTAAATTATTGAATAAAAAAGCCAAGAATCCCACAATTTTGGAAGGAGATTCTTGGCTTTTTTGCGCCCTGAAAACAGTGGAAATTAAGCTGCGCGGGCTTTTTGTACCATATCGACTAAGAATAAACGAATATCATTGGCATTTTTTGCTTCTTGATTAAAAGTGAAACGGAGAATCGTTTCATCGTGAGCGATGGCAAAGCCATATTGATCGACTTGCGTCATGCGCACTAATTCTGGTTTTGTTACTTTGATACTAACTTCGTGAGATTCAAGGAAGAGTAGTAAGGAATCGTGATGATCTTCATTCATGTGCGTGATCATATCGGCTTCAGTTTTGGCATCGAAAATAGTTGGCTTCATCATATTTTTGCAATCTACCCAATGAATCTGCCCAAAACCATTAATGTAACGGCCTTTTTTCGGCTTAATCACATAGAAGTTAAAATCATGAACTTGATGATATTTACGGCTTTCAGGATAGTAACGCTCATAACGCTCTGCTAAATCTGCAATTTCGTCTTTGCCGGCAAGTACCGCATCGCCGGCAATGGTTAAACGCCAACCCTTTTGGATATTATCTTGATCATCATTATGAAGCGTAATCGATACTTTAGAATTTTCTTTGATGTTTTTAGTATGCTGCGCAAGATCGCTAATCAGGATGATGATTTCATTGTTTCGGCTTAAGCAAAAAGGCACAGCAGAGCCAAAAGGGTAACCATCTAATTCCAAAGTATCTCGCATGACCGTTGCAAGAACGCCGTTAAAGGTGCTGAGTAAGCGAATGCTTGAATCATCTGCCGCTTGTTGTTTGGTGTAGTTTTGCGTTAAATTATTTTTTGTAGTGATGTTTGACATGATTATTCTCCATTGTGTTTGATGAGTTTAGGCTGTTAAAAGTTTTTTGAAAACTTCTATTTTCCGAGAGTTGTGTTACGTTTTTTGAATCTTGAATCCGAATCTGAATTTGAGTCTGTTTAGTGAATCCTATTGAAAAAAATCAGCTGAAGCATGGCTGGTTCGAATGTGTGCATGCTTATTAAGATCCCGCGCCAGCAAGTGCGATCTTCAAGTTCAACTTTTAAGCGCAATCTTCAAGAGAAATCTTCAAGAGAAATTCCGGAGAGACATTCTCAAGAAGAATCTTTAAAAAATACTTAAAGGAATCCTTTTGAAATTTTTAAAACGACAAGATGATCGGTATTTTGATGAATTGAATAAATCCTCAAATCTGAAAAGCGAGTGCAGACATATTAGGGTTTTCGAGGTGTTGAAGCTTCATAAAATCCACCTTGAAAACCTCTTGAAGGATTTGTGAATCCCATAATTCCTGTGGCGCGTAAGTGCCTTGTAAAATTCCTTGTTTGAGAAGCACGATCTGATCTGCGATTTGAAGGGCATGATTGAGATCGTGCATCACGCAGATAATGGTTAAGCCTTGCTTTGTCAGGGATTTGAAGTAGCGAAGAAGTTGTTGTTGATGATAGAGATCTAAATGGTTAAAAGGCTCATCGAGCAACATCACCTTGTGGGTCAGCGCCGAGCTTTCTTCTAAGGAGAAGAGCGTTTGCATTAATACTCTGCCAATTTGTACTCGATGTTGCTCTCCGCCGGAAAGAATTTGATACGGCACATCTAACAGCGAGTTGAGTTCCAATATTTCACTGATGTGCGCTAATAATTCTAAAACTTTTGGGTGATTAAAATGCACGTGATGCGGCATCACGCCCATGAGCAAAATTGCTCTAGATTTAATAGCAAAAGGAATATGTTCCGATTGCGGTAAGACGGAACGCTTTATGGCTAATTCTTCAATCGAGTAATTCGTTAAGGATTTACCATCCAGCTCAATCGTGCCATTTGTTGGAGTTAAATCGCCGGCAAGGAGGTTTAAAAACGTGGTTTTTCCGGCGCCGTTTGGGCCAATGAGGGCTGTGAACTTCCCAGATTGTATTGTCAGATTTGGGATTTCAACAAGGGTTTTATGCTGAATTTTTAGGGAAAGATGTTGAATTGTGAACATTATGATCTTCCTTGCTTATAGACTAAATATCCTAAAAATGGTGCGCCTAATAATGCCGTTAAAATGCCGATCGGTACTTCGCTCGGCGCCGCGATTGTTCTGGAAAAACTATCGGAAACGATGAGTAAAATCCCGCCCAAAAGATAAGAGAGAGGAAGCACAAAGCGATGATCTGCGCCAAATAACATGCGTACCAAATGGGGAATTAATAAGCCGATAAAACCAATAGCGCCGGCAAAGGCAACAGCTGTTCCGGTAATAATGGCAACGCCCCAAATTTGTTCTTTCTTTAAACGTTCCACATGAATGCCGAGATGTTTCGCTTCTCGTTCGCCGAGTAACATGGCGTTCATCGCTTTTGCTTTTCGCCATAAAAGTGGCACGAAGATGATTTGCGCAAAGACTAGAATGAGGATTTTTTGATAGTTAAAACTGCTTAAACTGCCCATTGACCAAAACGTCAGTGAACGCAATTCGGTTTCGCTTGCAATAAAGGTCAATAAACCGATTAATGCGCCGGTAAATGCATTAATGGCAATGCCGATTAAGAGCATGGAACTAATGCTAATGCCTTTTTTGTTGCGAGAAAAAAGGTAGAGAACGGATGTTACAAGCCAGCCGCCCAAACATGCGGCAACGGGAAGCGCATAATCGCCTAAGATTTCAAATATTGCCGGCATCAGCTTTTGTCCAAGAACAATTGTGCCGGCAGCAAAGAGCGCCGCTCCACCGGAAACGCCGATGATTCCAGGTTCCACAAGAGGATTACGAAACAGACCTTGCATCACAGCGCCGGAGATCGCAAGTCCGCCGCCGATGAGAAGCGCTGCTAAAATTCTCGGTAAGCGCACTTGCCAGATAATGTAATGCTCCACGCTCTCTTTTTGGAAAGCATTGCTCCAATTAATCTCCATCGCGCCTTGCCAAACTGCGCCGATAAAAATAATGGCAAGACCGGCAAGCATAAAGCTGATGATCTCTTTTTGATACTGTTCAAAGATATGGTTACCCATTATTTCTGCTCCGCTAAACATTGGTGAATCGCTTGTAACAGCTGAATATTGTCTTGATAAATATGAATGCCGTAGACAAGATAATGGCTAATATCCACATCAAATACACATTTTGGTTGCAGTGCCGTTGGCCAATCTTTCATGCCGGCGATATTTCTTTGAAATGCCGGTAAAGCATTGCCATTGGCATCTTTTTTGAATTGTCCTGTATGACCTAATAACACGATATCAGGGCGTTTTTGCATCTGATTTTCAATAGAAACGGCGCGATAATTGGCATAATCTTCGGCAAAGAGATTTTGAATATTCAGCAGTTCCAATACTTTATCTGCGGTGGTATCTCTGCCGGAAATTTGCGGAGAACCATGCCCGTTTCCACCTTGTAATACAAAGAATCCATTGAGATTTGAATGTTGTTGATTCAGTTCTTTCAAGGTTTTCGCATCTTTGGAAATGGTTTCATTGAGATTTTCTCCCATTTGCGATAAATGCAGTTTTTCGGCGATGATGTTTACGGCATTTTGAATAGAAGTAGCTGATTCAAGCTCAGGAAATTGAATCACTTCAAGATTCGATTGATTAGCAGATTCCATGAGCTGATCAACCGTCGCTTTCGGCCCTGAATCGTGGGAGAGCAGAATGAGATTAGGCTTTAACGAGAGAATGCCTTCTGTTGAAAGCTGAATGCGATATCCCACATCGGGAATGTGATCATATTCCGGTTTTGTGTGGCTTGTCCGATCCATTCCTACTAATGTCTGTTCTTGATCTAATGCCGCAATAATCTGGGTTAACGGATTAGATGCTGAAACAATTCGAAGGGATGAGGAAGTATTCGCTTCATGATTGATTTCCCGATTGATTTCAGAGGCGCCGGCATTTTGTAGAAATGCCGAAGAAATAAAGAGCGAAGAGATCATCAGCGAATTGATCAACAAAGCGTTATTTGAAAAGGAAGGAGGACATAGAGAGAATGCCGGCATTTTTGGAAAAGTTGGTATTTTCTTGGTGGTTTTTTTAGTCATTTGAGTATGGATCATGGCAGATCGACCTTTGAAAAATCTTAATAAAGAGCAGTTAAATAAGGAATGAAATAGGTGGGAAGCCAGAGAATTAACGGTCAGGGAGCTTATGACCTTCTCTTAAAACTCATACTTCACAGAGATCGCGGCATTAAACCCAGGATTGGAAGCTCGGCGAATATCGCTTGCGGAATCTTGCATCATGCGATTACTCCAAGTGATATATTCCTTATCGAAAATATTATAAAGACCGGCATTGATCGTGATATTTTTCTCAGGTTTATATTCTGTAATCAGATCCACCGTTGCATATCCTGCAGAGCGGTTGAGCGGAGATCGTTCACTTGGGCTGTTGTAGATGTCTTTCTCTTTTTTCGCTTGAACCGCTTTAATGCGTGCGCTCAAGTAGAAATTATCTAAATAGCTATAATCTACACCGAATACTGCCGTTAAAGGCTCGACGCTATTAATCGGGTTTTTCGTGCGATTTTCTCGACCTTTGGCATAAGCAAGGCTCGCATTAATGCCGATATTGCCGTTACCATTTTGAATGGTGAAAAGATTCATTTGTGCTTTCGCTTCAATGCCGTAAATATGGCTCTTATCAAGGTTAATCGCCTGATAGATCATATAGCCACTATTAGGATCTCGGCCGACATAATTGAGCTCTTCGATAAAATTATTATATTTGGTATAAAAACCCGTCACGGCAAAGGATTTCTGATCATCAATATAGTTCCAACCAAGCTCTAAAGATTTACTCGTTTCAGGCTGAAGATTTGGGTTTGATCTACTTGTATAACCATGTGCCGGATTACTAAATCCAACGTTTACGGCACTAAAAGTAGGCGCTCTGAAGCCTTCAGAATAGTTCACAAAGAAGCTATTTTCATCCGTTGGATGCCAAAGAAGGGCAAGGCGTTTCGAGAAATGACCTTTGCTCACAGAAGCCGGTGCTAAGGTGCCGGGATTAGCGGTTTCAAATGCCGAACCTGATTTTGGTTTAAGACGATAATGATCGTAACGAATGCCGGCAATCACTTCAAATTGGCCATCAAACAGACTCATGCGATCTTGTAAGAAGAGCCCGATTTCTCGGATTTTAGAATCTGGGAAACTCTTATTGGGAAAGGTTTCTGTTTCAATAGAGTTGCCGGTATCAAGGGAAATGGTATCGCCATCACGGAATGTAGTGACTTTACTGCCACGATAATTAAGTCCGTAAGTAAGGTTATGGAAGAGGAGTTCATTTTGGTCAATGCCTTTGGTAAATTCCGCATTAAAACCGTAACTTTTGTTATTGAAATTACTGTAACGGTAACGCTCAGAAAGGTTATTCAATCGATCTTTACGAGTTTCATTGACCCATTGTTTCGCTTTACTATCTTGATAGTAAAGTTGCCAAAATCCACGATCGAAAAGGGCGGTTTCTTGCTCAAAATCATGGCGAAGAGTGAGCTGTTGGCGTTTATTCACTTCTTTAATATGTTGGCTTACAAATGTGGTGCCAAACGCAGAAGGCGTATCGAGATTCGCAAGCGGTTCAATGTGGGAAGTTTCTTTGAAGTTCTCATAAGTGAGACTAAAACGGTGATCATTATTTGGCTCAAACACCCATTTAGTCATCGCATTGTAAGTATCGTTTTTAGCTTTATTAGGGTTTTGACGATTTTCTCCTAATAGTGATTCTTTCGAAGCTCTGCCGTGAAAGTTCTCTCTTTCGTGAGGATTGGTATACGTTAATCGGGCAAATGCCGAGAGCTTATCGTTTAATTTTCCGGCAATGGTTCCGGAAAGAAGGGTTTCACGTGAAGCGGTACGGTAGCCTGTTTTGAGCTCGCCACCAATGGTTTTGCCATCTCGAATAAAATCGCTAGGATCTTTCGTTTGCATAAATATCCCGCCGGCAAGTGCGCTTCCGCCGTATAACGTGGACATCGGACCTTTGATAATATCGACACTTTTCATCGCATCCATATCGAAATAGTTACGATTAGTCGCAAGGTAGCTTCCGAAACTGTACGTTGCCGGTAATGGCGCGCCATCAATAGAAATCAGTACTCTGTCGCTTCCCATTCCGCGAATACGAATATCATTTAATCCGCCGGATGAACTCTGATCGACGGTTACGCCGGGTTCAAACATGAAAAGATCGGCAAGGGATGTGGCATTCAAACGATCAATATCTTGTGTGCCAAAGTGTGCAATGGTTGCACCACTTTCTGCAATAGAAAGCTCCTCTTTTAGCGCACCGGTTACCACAACCTTCCCAAGATTCACGGAAATTTTCGGCGTGATAATGTCTTCGGCATTTTCCGTGTTTTCAATAACCCATTCCGGAGTTTGCGCGAAAGAGAAGGAAGCGCCAAGAATAGCAGTGACACAAACAGATAGCAGTGAACGTTTCAACATAATGGAAATACTCTCAAATGAATTTGGTTATTTGATGCAAATGCAATTAATTCTTATTTGGATAATATTCGCATAAGGAATCTATTGTCAAACAATAAATAAAGCTATTGAGGGATTGATTTTTAGTAAAAATAGCGTCAAACCGCCAATTTCAATGATTTTGAAATGACGTTATTTTTAAAAATAACGACAATAATTAATTTTTTGGAAGGTTTTTAAGCCAAGATTTTGGCTTCAAGGAGAAAGATCTTTTGCTAATAAAAGCATAAATATGAAAAAGGCTCCAATTTTGGAGCCTTTTATTCTTCTGAAAGAGGTTTGAGAATGGTGCGTAAATAAGCTATAGAAATGAAGATATTTAAAATATTGAAAATAAACTGATAGCGCTAATTGGAAAATTGTAAATGATACTAAATAAAGGCTAGTTCTATTTTCCCATTTACTAGTGTAAATACAGGATTGAACCATTGCCGAATAACACCATCACTCCATATTATAGGACTGAATTGTATTAACTCCTCTTCTTTCATTTTTTTATCAACAAACCTAAATAACTTTCCTTCGCTATAAATTTCTAGCTGATAATCTTCTTTATTAAAGTTAATTAACTTTGTTACATCTCTTTTTCTATTAAAAAGGTTTAGTTTTAACTGATCAGAGATTGTTTCAAAATAGTTATCAATATCAATATCAATATCAATATCAATATCAATATCAAGATTAGGGTGGATTATCTGGGTAACATCAAGCGCCGGCTTAAATAACCTTTTTAATCCTTCCATATCTCCAGCTTCTATAAGCTTTCGATATTTGTCATATTCTTGCCATAATAACTCTCTGTTTTCCGGAGTATCTGTAAATGGCGTTGATTCTGTCATCCACCGATAAGGGGGAAAGGCGTGATTAATGACAAGCTCGCCTTCTAACATCACATTATTATTTTTAGTATTATCAAATTGTTTACGATCTAATATTGTTAAAACAGGCTCAGATGTCACATTTTCATCAGAGTAAACGGTACTCTCTTCACTTGTAAAATTTCCATCTTTATCAAAAGTTAATCGCAAGTTAGAAACTTCTTTACTCTGTTCTTCTCCTGTAGCAGGATCAGTAACAAAAGTTATTAATGACACCTTACAGTAAGGTTTACCTGTATTCAGATTTTGATCTTCTTTCGGCATCTCTATGCCTTGCAATTTGAGACTATTAATCCCTCTCTCAAATCGACCTTCAATATCAAATCCTATTGAATACAACTCCCTAGCCCCATTAATAATGGTTGAGTGCATTGATTGATCATTCACTAAAAACTGACAGTGCATATTATTACTATTAAATTGCATCCAATAAATAGTTCTAGGATTGTTAAGTTCCTGCTGTGTAAGATTCTCTTCCTTTACTTCAGTAAATCCTAAAAAAAGTATACTTATTATAGATGCCGTAAAGACACCAATATTCTTAATATTCATTATATTTTTAACTCATCTTCTTTTCTAAGAACATCCGCTAATATGAGATCGATATGTATTATTAATTAACTCTTTGAAATAATAATTATATGGTATTTAGTGTGTTTTAAAAGAGTTAAGAAGTTTTCTTTCGAAGCCAATTCCTGGATTTCATAGTAGGCATAGTTAAAATAGCAACCATGCTTGAGCTAGGATCATCATTTCTGCTTGAAAATCTAAAAAATAAATACTGCGGGCGAATGATTGGCTAAAGAGCAGACTTTATTTTCGCCATGAATTAGCTTTTCTTATTTGTTAACAATCTAATAAGCAACAATTACTTTCCCATCAACAAATGTGAATGTGGGATTTATTGTCAGTTTCTTTCCAAAAGCAGTAACTACTATAGGGGAATTTATTGAACTAGCTGTTTCTTTCATCTCAAATCTAAATAAGTCTCCATCTGGGCTTAATATCAATTTCATATCCTCTTGAGGAGCTAATTGAACATTGTAGTCGTCAGAATTCCACATATTTATATAGTATCCAATTTTACTCTTTTCCCAACTACGTTTTTGAGGATCCCCTTGATAATTTTCCGTTTCAGCCATACCTGGTTGCAATTCATTAATAATATTTTGTTGTTTTTTGCTTTTTAAAGCCGCAACTATCGTTTCGTACTTTTCCCATAATTTTTTTCTATTTTCTAAAGTATCGACAAATGGCTCTGATTTATACTTCCATACATGAGTCCTAAATGGATGATTTATTTCAAGATTTTTCGTAGCAATAACGTTATGCTGTAAATCTTTATTACTTTTATGGTAAAACGCATAATCCAACTTTTCTAAGTTAGGTGTTGATATTAAGCTCTGTTTATCATAAGACTTATTTTCTTCTACTGTAAATAAGCCATTTTCATCATAAGTTAGTCTTAACGAAGTGATTTCCTTGCTTTCGAAAGTATCGTTCACAGGATTATAAATATGTACCCAAATACTCATCTCACAAAATGAACTATTATCAGCAACAGTTAAATCAATTCCTTCTATCCCTATGGTATTGATACCTTCCTTTAAAAGAATGCCTATTCGATCCATAAAACTCCATTGAACTGTTAGATTTTTACCGACAGATGTATGAAGAGATATGTTGTTAATTAAAAAATTACAGTACATTCTCTCATATCGATAATTAACCTCATACACCGCATCACTTCCGTCTTGATTGCTTATAACACCCGCAGAAACAAACCCAAATAATAAAATTGGGCATAATAATAGAAATCTGAACTTTTTCATTCTTCGTACCTAAAATTCGAAAATACTCTCGGACTGTCAAATCGAAACATAACAGAAACTAGCTAATAAGGTATTTTATATAAGCTAGTAATTAATATTGCAATGATATTGATTTGTTTGAGATTATGCATAAAGCAGGGAAGTCATGGCAAGCGATCCCATAACGGATTGATCATTGCAGATCAGTAGTTCATCTTCGGAATCTTGTAATCCTAAAATATAGAGAAGCGGTAAATAGTGCTCATCTGTGGGAATGGCGAGTTTAAAGGCTTTTCCTTGATCCGCAAAATGGATGAGTTTTTGATGTTCATGATGGCGAATCATGTTGGTCATAGATTCTCTCGCTTCTTCTGCCCATTCATAACCGCCTTCGGGATTTTGGAAATCCAATCGGCGAAGATTATGGACGATATTTCCGCTCCCGATAATGAGAACGCCACGATGACGAAGCTTTGTGAGAAGCTTTGCCAAATCATAATGCGCTTGTGGCGAAAGGGATTGATCAAGGCTCAATTGTAATGTGGGAATATTGGCATCAGGATAGATATGGCAAATCACAGCCCAAGTGCCGTGATCTAATCCCCATTGATGATCGAGCTCGATATGTTGCTCTAACAGTTGCAGTGAATGCGCTAATTCCGGATTTCCCGGCGCTGGATATTCCATATCGTAGAGCGCTTGTGGAAAATTATAGAAATCATGAATGGTACGAGGATTTTCCATTGCTGTCACGAAAGAACCTTGTGTTTCCCAATGGGCGGAAATCGAGAGAATGGCTTGCGGTTTTGGAAGCGTTTTTCCGAGCTGATTCCAACTTTCCGTAAATTGATTGGAAGTAATAGCATTCATCGGGCTTCCGTGACCGAGAAATAGCACTGGCATTTTTTCTGTTTTCGTAAACTTTTCACTGAGCGTAGCAAGTTGTTGTAGATTCATGGTATTCCCCCTTGATTGATCGCTTTTGAGTGGCTTTCAAACTTTATAAATATAGTAAATGATTGTTTGATAGTGCCGAATAAGCGGAAAGATGGCAATAGTGATTGCAGTAAGATTGAGGAAATATTTGAAAAAATTCGTCAAATTTTTGAAGGGGATTTTGATAAAAAGATTTGTATGGTTCTCTGTCTTGCACCCATATTGTTATCTACATTACTGAACGTATTTGCTAATTCTATATAGCGTTGAAAGTGCTAGATCGAGTTTTTTGGCTTTAGTAACGCCTCTAATTTCAACAGAAAATGCATCGATATTATGAAGCGAATGCCGGCGTTCACACTTGAGAAGATCAGGGTTTGAGAAGGAGAAAAGAAGCTCCGTTCGATTGCGAATTTCTATGGAAATGTCGGTAAACTCATGAGATAGCGATTTAATTAACGGCAATACTAAAGGATTCAAAAAGTGCTCTGCAAATTGAGAATTGGTCGTATGGATTCTATATTTTCTTCTAAACGCTTTCGGTAAATTGGGATCTTTATATTGGCTTTGACGGAGTTGAAGAGGAAGCGGGAGTTCTGTAATTACGAGTTCTGCCGGCGCTTCAAAGGGAATGATAATGCCGTAACGATGTGATTGTTTAAACGGTTGTAAGTTTTGGGTTCTTTTTGGGTATTGGTGGCTTTTCGTACCGGAAAATGTTTCATCGACATAGCGAAAATGGTAGCCATGAAAAATAAAGGGTTCAGAAATCTCCATATACTTTCCTTCAAAAATATCACTGATTTCTTGCCCGTGATTTCCTAAAGAAAATTCATGGAACCTTGATTGAAGCGCTCGTAATGTTAAGGTTGGATGAGATTTAAGAGGTGTTAAATGATTGTCAAATAGTAGATCTTGGCGAAATAGACGATCTGATAAGTTAGAAACTAAAGTTTTTCTCTGTTTGAAATTAAAAGCCAGAATAATCAGCGCAAATAGGCTTGCAACCGTTGTGAATAAGAGGAAGTTTTCATCGGTAATATAAAAGAAATAGAGGCTACCAATAAATATCCCCAATAAAAGGATGAGAGAAATTGCTTGATCGATAAAGCTAAATTTCAGGCTATTTTTTTGTTGTTGAATCTCTTCAATCACTTCAAGAAGCTCTTGTGGAGATTGCGTATCTGCAATTTGAGCATCTAGTTCCGTGATGAATTGATGTAATAAACGATTTTTCTTAAACATCTGTCATTCCAAGTAGGCAAGGGCAATTAGCTAAGGATATTGATATGAATTTATATTGAAATATTGATATTTACAAATATATTTTAATAACCATTATCTATTTGTATTATTGAGTGTTGATTATATGTCGTTTGCTAGGTGTAGAAGAAGATTTCGCAAGACTTAACTCATAACTTAAAAGGCATTCAAACTTCATATTGAATGCCTTTTAGATAGCGAATGAAAAGTTTCAGCAGATATTTGATATCTGAAATTAGGAATAGGATTTGGAAAATAGATCGCTAAAATTCAGCTTCTTAAAATCTTCTTAAAATATCGGTTTCCAAAATAAAAACTCCTAACGATATTATTGAAATAGGGTGCTTCGATCATCGTTATTAAAAATTGTATAACGCACACTATAAGTAATCACTTTCTGCCCATTTGCCGGCACTTTCACAGACCATGTTGCCGTATCGCCGTTAATCTCCGGCGTAATACTTTGTTTAATGATCTGCCAGTTGGTATCGCTATTCGGATAGAAGCTTTCTTTTAAAATGGTTGTTACCGCTTCATTTTTGGCATTACTAATCGTGAGTTTATAGCTGATTTCCCATTCATCAGGATTAATGGTTGAGAAACGAGTTTGCTCGCGATTTAGCGTAATATCAAAGGCATTGCCGATATTGAGAGCCACTTTTTGATCTTTTGGTGTTGCTGGAATCTGATCTCCGCCAATAAAAGTTGTTTTGCCGGCATTTTGTTCGTACAGACGAATGGCGCCGGTAGGAAGAGGGAATCCTAAAGCAGATGATTCATCATTATTAAAATGAATAGATACCGAAGCATTTTGTAAATTGGTTGTTTGTGGTAAACGATGAGTTGGGCTATTGCTATTAAAGGTGTAGTTTTTGGTAAAAGGAATCTGATCTTTCTGGAAAAGCGATATTTGCGTCTGTTCTTTATCATTGAGCGTAGAAATATCGGCAATTTCATATTGATGATAATCGCCTAAAGGTACAGACGACACTTGATCTGCTTGGCTTGATAAGGCTTCAGCGCGCATCATTTGCACATTGGATTTAAATCTTGGCGAAGGTGTTGCAAGATTGAGATCGCCGGCAATGAGGTTAATTTGGAAATCTTGATAATCCATCCCGCTGTTATTATTCAACGTTGCCCAACCTTCAAGCTTTAAGGTTTTATCAGTATCATTGAGCTTTGCAATATAATCCGCATTCCAAGAAATGCCTTGTGTGATATAGCTTAAATCGGTGCGATATTGTGTATTTTTCTCCGGCAAGTTTTTCAAAATCACCGATAATACCGGTGTATTATTTAAGCCCTTAGGAATCTGCTTAAACGCTAAACGGGCATTTTCAGGAAGATTCAGCTCAATGCGATCTTTGTATTGTAAGAGCAATCCGCCGTTATTGGAAAGAATCGTCGCTTCTTCTTGCTTCTCTTTACCATTCATTGCCGTAATCACATCGACTTTTTCGCCCACAGAATATTGCACAATCGATTGCGGAGAGAGAAGGTTGCGATTGAGTTTTTTCTCGGTTACAAAAGGAATCGGATCGCCGGCATTTTCAGGCGTGAAGGAGATCATTAACGATTCCATCACAGTTTCCGGCGCAACGTTTGGTAAAAACAATTGTTGCTGTGAGTTATCTAACGCAAAATGACGCGCTTCAGAGATCAGCGCAAATCCCGCTTGATATACCGTAATGGAAGGCTGATTTTGTGAATCCTTATCCGAAATCTTATCCGAAGCCATTGCCGTTGTTGAAATGGCTAATGATGCGAGAATAATCGGTAACTCTTTTTTAAAGGACGGTTTCATAATGCGCTTCTCCTTGTTTATAAATTAGATAACTCTATTAAAACAGATCAAGGGAGAAAGTCATTAGGATTATTTCGGATAGTTTTGGATTTTTTTTGGATCATTTTGCGGATAGATGAGATATCAATCTAAGCGCTTTTCACGTTCTGCATCTTCTCGTGTATCAATTTGCCAATAAGCACAAGCATAGAATTCTTTGCTCGTCTGCTGTTGTTCGTGGCGAAGAAAATCTCTCAGGGACTTTACGGTATGATATTCGGCGGTAATGTGAGTAAAGTGAGGCGCTGTTAATGTTTGCCATCTCTTTTGAGAAACAGAGGATAACTCACTGCTTTTTTCCGGCGTAGGATTAATGAGCCATTCTGTAGAAAGCTCTGCTTGAGAATGGTAATGGGCTTCTAAAATATCTTCCGGCGTTAAAACCTCAGTAATAATATGTGCTTTACTATTTTCAGGTAACTTCGAGGCAAGGGAAGCCACTGCCGGAATACCGGTCATATCTGTGACAAAGAGAAACTCTTGGGTATTTTCCGGCAATATATTACGGTGTTTGAGTTTCATCGCAAGCCCAATTTGATCGCCAATATTGGCAGTTTTCGCCCAATTACAAGCGATAGAATCTCCTTCATGCATGGCAAAATCAACTGTTAGCTCTTTTTTCTCGATATTCATTGCACGATGAGTATAGGTTCGAGTGGTAGGGCGAAGACTTTCATCAGAGATTTCCCATAATTTTGTCTCGGCATTAAATACCGGCATTTCGATATCCGTATGACCTTGAGGCGGAATGAATATTTTGTTGTTCACGCCTAAAGGCACATCTAAAAATGGTTCGATATCCTCACATTTTAAAATTAAGCGCAGATAGTTTGGTGTTAGAAATGTTTTACGCATTAAATGAACGGTCGTTCTGTGGATAATCATTGGCATAAATGAGAAGTTCCTAAAAGATCAATGTAATGAATACGGGTAATGGAGATATGGAAGGATACAATTTTCATCATATGAAGCTAAAATCTGATGATCTAAATATGATTTATTATCTTATGATATTTGATTCTAATTGCAAATGAATATCATTTAAGTACTTGGTTACGGAAGGTCGAAATAGAAGAATCTATTGAGGCGAGATTTGATATTGGGTAGAGAAAAAGAGGCGTAAAGCAGATCAGAGTGACAGATAGGAGAATAACCATCACTTATCCATAGCCTATTTCTATAGTCTATTAAATTGCCTTTTAAAAAAACCATAGAAATAGAGACGCAAAGTACTCATTGAGCTTGATATTTATCCAGAGTTTGCGTAAAATGCCGAGATCGTTTACCAGCGACCCCTAACGTTGATTTAAAGCCACATCTTGAAAGTGAAAACTTTCTCCGGTATTCACGTTACCGGTGGATAAAGATATTGGATTTAAGTTTTTTTGTTAGTGAAATTATATTTTGGAGTTTTCAATGAAAACATTTAGTGCAAAGCCTGCAGAAGTAACCCGTGAATGGTTTGTGATTGATGCAGAAGGAAAAACACTTGGTCGTTTAGCAACTGAAGTTGCAAGACGCTTACGTGGAAAACATAAACCTGAATTTACACCACACGTTGATACAGGTGATTACATTGTTATTGTGAATGCGGAAAAAGTTCATACGAGCGGTAACAAGCTTCAGCAAAAAATCTATTACAAGCATACTGGTTATGTTGGTCATTTAAGAGAAACTACTCTTGAGAAGATGTTGCAAACTAAACCTGCAAACGTTATTGAGCTTGCTGTAAAAGGAATGCTCCCTAAAAATGCTTTAGGAAGAGATATGCTTCGTAAACTTAAAGTATACGCGGGACCTGAGCATGCACATGCAGCGCAGCAACCAAAAGTTTTAGACATCTAATTAGGAAGAGAGAATTATTATGGCAGCTAACCAAAACTACGGTACTGGAAGACGTAAAAGATCAGTAGCACGCGTGTTTTTACGTAAAGGTACAGGCAGCATTATCGTTAATGATAAATCAATTGATGAGTATTTCCCACGTGAAGTATCTCGTATGATTGTTCGTCAACCATTAGAATTACTTGAAGCAGTTGATCAATTTGACGTGATCGTAACTGTTAAAAGTGGCGGTATGAGTGGACAAGCTGGGGCAATTCGCCACGGTTTAACTCGTGCGCTTATCGAATATGACGAAGCAAATCGTGCACCATTACGTAAAGCAGGATTTGTAACTCGTGACCCACGTAGCGTTGAACGTAAGAAGATTGGTCTTCGCGGCGCGCGTCGTGCAACACAGTTCTCAAAACGTTAATATATACCGATATTTTGAGTATGATAAAAAATATCAAAGCCTTTCTTACGAAAGGCTTTTCTTTTTGGAGTAGAGATTCTATGAATCCTAAAATCTACCACGCGAAAGATCATTCTATTAGAAATCGTCAGATCTCTAAAAACTCATTAGCCGTTATTAATAAGCTTAATAGCGCAGGCTTTAATGCTTATTTAGTCGGTGGTGGTGTTCGGGATCTATTGTTAGGATTAGCACCGAAAGATTTTGATATCGTCACGGATGCTCATCCGAGTGAGATTCGTAAAGTATTTAGAAATAGCCGAATCATTGGTCGCCGATTTAGATTGGTGCATGTGGTTTTTGGGCGAGAAATTATTGAAGTTGCCACGTTTCGATCTAATGAAACGGGGGATAAAACAAAGCATTATCAGACCAATGAAGATGGCTTTATTACACGAGATAATATTTACGGTACCATTGATGAAGATGCAATGCGCCGTGACTTTACCGTGAATGCGCTATTTTATGATGTGCGCAATCAAAGTATTATTGATTATTGTGGTGGTTATCAGGATTTAAAAGATAAAAAATTACGTTTAATCGGGGATCCGACAGAGCGTTTCTTAGAAGATCCTGTTCGAATTTTAAGAGCGATTCGCTTTCAGGCAAAGCTTGGATTTACCATTGATCCTGTTCTATTGAAGCCCATTGCAGAGCAGAGACAATTGCTTTCAACCGTATCGCCGGCAAGAATGTATGATGAAGTTCTTAAGCTATTTTTAACAGGGCATGGCGAGCAATCGTATCACGGTATGATGGAATATCAGCTGTTTGAGATTCTATTCCCATTAACGTACGATGCGCTTAAAAAACAGAATTTTCCTGAGGAGCATCTTTTATTAAGATCTCTGCGAAATTCTGATGCAAGAGCAAAAGATGGACGTACTAGTTCTCCTTATTTTGTATATGGTTCGCTATTATGGGCACCATTTGTGGAAAAATTTGAAGCGTTAGTGGCAAAAGGTGTGCGTTATAGTGATGCATCAAAAACCGCGATTGACGAAGCTTTTAGAGTGCAACATCAAATTACGGTAATTCCTCGTTATGTACGAGAGTTTATTGAAGATTTGTGGGTATTCCAGTTTAGATTAGAAGCGAAAGTGATTCGTGCGCCGAAGCGATTAATGGAGCATCCTCGCTTTAAAGCGGCATATGATTTCTTATTACTTCGTGCTGAAGCAAATGAAGATACGGATGTGATTGAAAAAGCGAAATATTGGGAAACGCAATTTGCTCGTTATGAGTCTGTTTTAGAAGAGCAACAGCAACAAGAAAATCGTCAAGAAAGAAGAGATAATAAGAGAGAAACACATCAGGAAATTTCTCGACATGAAGAGAAGTCTTCCGGTAATCGCAAGGATGAAGAAGGTCAAAGACCTCGCCGTCCTAGAAGAAGACGTAAGCCTCGTAAAACTGAGGGTTAATATTAAAGATTTTAAATATTCGCTTTTTTAAATATTGGTTATTAAGTTGAATATCTCTTTTTAGTCTTTTTTTAATATTTTCTAATATCGGATTCTTGAAATGATAAAAAACCATCTATTAAAGATGGTTTTTTTACGTCGCAATGAATGCTGATGATATTTAGATGATATTTACTTTGAAGATTCAAAATGACATTTGTGAAAGGTGTTGTAGATTTCAAAGGATTAAATATAATTCATCGGATTCACAGTCTGACCTTTTGTGCGAATCTCAAAATAGAGAACGGTTCTGCCATCAAAGCTATTTCCCATTGCTGCAATAGGTTGGCCTTTTTTAACTCTTGCGCCTTCTTTAATATTAATGGAAGAGAGGTAACCATATGCCGTATAAGTATTCGCATTATGACGAATAATAATAAGCTGGCCATATCCAGAGTTACCCGCACCGGCAAAGACCACTTCACCATCGTGAGCGGCGTTAATGGGCTGATTAAGATTGCCGGCAATTTGAATGCCTTTTTGGCCGGGAATGTTGGGATTATAGCTTTTAACAACGGAACCATTTGTCGGTTTTACCCATCCTGTGATGCCGGTAGAAACGGTATCTTTAGGTGCTGCCGGAGCTTTAGGGATAATGACGTTGTTGTCTCTTTTTGTGACGGTATTTGAAGAGCTATTTTTACCATTTGAATCTCGTACGGATGATCCGGATTTGCCTTTTACTTTTAGGACCTGTCCTGCACGAATCATATTGGGGTTTGAGATATTATTAAGGCGCTGAAGCTCACTAACTGACATTTTGTGGTTTCGTGCGATCTGTCCAAGGGAATCACCAGATCTTACGGTGTAACTACCGCTAGAACATGCTTGAATAATGAAGAGAGTCGCTAGTAAAAATGTTAGTTTTTTTAATATCATAATATTATTGACTTTATTTTAAATAAAAACCCCAAAAAGAATAGAATATTTTAACATCATCTATCTTTTTGGGGTAATTTAAAGACCTAATTTATAATTATTTACAGATTATTCAATAGGGTCTGTTGCACACATTGCTGTAACGTTTACGATTCTTCTTGCGGTTGCAATGTTTGTCACAACGTGAGCTGGTTTAGATGGACCTGTTAAGATTGGGCCTACTACAATACTGTCGCTAATCGTACGTACAAAGTTATACGTCACGTTTGCAGTATCGATATTAGAGAAAATAAATAAGTTCGCCATGCCTTCTAATTCAGAATTAGGGAAGTATGCATTACGGTAACGCTCCCAAATCGCGAGGTCTGGTTGCATTTCTCCTTCGCATTGAAGCATTGGTGCGGTTTTTTTGAGGATTTGTAAGGTTTTCTGCATTTTGCTAGAAAACTCAGATTCTCTTGAACCAAAGTTTGAATGAGAAAGAAGCGCCACTTTCGGTGTAATACCAAAACGAGCAACAACTTCAGCAGCCATTTTTGTGATGTCTGCCAATTCTTCAGCGGTAGGGTTTTCATTGACATGAGTATCGCAGAAGAATAAAGGACCCTTTGGTGACAGGAGCATGCTGATCGCTGCAGGTTGTGAAGTGCCTTCATGAAGACCTAAAGCGTCTACAATGTGGTGAACATGGCGATGATATTGACCGAGTACACCACTGATTTGCCCATCAATCACACCTAGTTCAAGTAGCATTGCTGAAAGGAGGTTTCCTCGAGTTTGCATACGTTGACGAGCAAGTTCTGGCGTGATTCCTTTTCGCTTCATGAGGCTGTAGTATTTTTCTGAGCACTCATCGAGAAGTGGAGGATTGCGATAATCAATAATTTGTACATATTCACTATTGATATCTTTGCTGATGGTATCTCCCGGCGATAATACTTGTGTCGGGAGATTAATACCAAGCTCTTCGATTCTATCTTGGATCACTTTAGGTTGACCAATTAAGATTGGATTTGCTAATAGATCCTGTTTGACTAAGTAAACGGCACGAAGTACGCGCTCATCTTCCCCTTCGCAATAGGCAATGGTTCTTGCATTTTCTTTTGCTTGGTTGAAGATCGGGCGCATTGCCATATTTGTTTTGTTGAAATGCTCGCTTAAGCGCTGACGATACTCTTCAAAATCTTGAATAGGGCGCTGTGCAACACCTGACTCCATCGCTGCTTTAGCAACCGCAATAGGAAGCTCTACAATTAAGCGAGGATCGAATGGTTTTGGAATAATGTAATGGCGAGAGAAACGAAGGGTTTCACCTGGATAAGCGTGCAATACTTCATCTGTTGGTTCTTGGTGAGTTAAATCTGCAATGGCTTTTACACATGCCATTTTCATTGCTTCATTAATTTCTGTTGCACCACAATCAAGCGCGCCGCGGAAAAGGTAAGGGAAGCAGAGAACGTTGTTCACTTGGTTTGGATAATCAGAACGACCTGTTGCGAGGATTGCATCATCACGAACAGAGTGCGCTAATTCTGGACGAATTTCTGGTTCTGGATTTGCTAATGCGAAGATTAACGGATCCGGTGCCATTGTTTTCACCATTTCAGCGGTTAAAACACCAGGAGCAGAGAGACCTAAGAATACATCAGCGCCTTCAATGATTTCGCCAAGCGTCATTTTATCGGTTTCTTGCAAGAAGAAAGATTTGTATTCATCAAGCGTATCTTCTGTTCGGTGATGATTGACTACGCCATCTCGGTCTGTAACAGTAATATTCTCTTTGCGAAGACCAAATTGCATCAATAGATTTAAACAAGAGATTGCAGCTGCGCCAGCACCACTGCAAACGAGCTTGATCTCTTCAATTTTTTTGCCGGCAAGTTTTAACGCATTCAAAACGCCGGCAGTTGTAATAATTGCAGTACCATGTTGGTCATCATGGAATACTGGAATATTCATGCGTTTTTTGAGTTCTTTTTCGATATGGAAGCATTCAGGTGCTTTAATATCTTCTAAGTTTATTCCACCAAATGTAGGTTCTAAACTAGCAACAATATCGATAAATTTATCAGGATCTAATTCATCCACTTCAATATCGAAGACATCAATATTAGAGAATTTTTTGAAAAGAACCCCTTTTCCTTCCATCACAGGTTTTCCTGCTAATGGACCAATATTACCAAGACCTAATACGGCCGTTCCATTACTGATTACTGCGACAAGATTTCCTCTTGCAGTATAGTCTAAGGCTGTTAAGGGATCTTTTTGGATCTCTTCACATGCGTAAGCAACGCCTGGTGAATAAGCGAGGGAGAGATCTCTTTGGTTGACGAGCGGTTTAGTCGCTTCAACTGAAATTTTACCTGGTTGTGGGAAAGCATGATAGCGAAGCGCTTCAATACGAAGATCTTCAGTTTTATTATTTGGAGAATCCATTTGAGATTTACCCTTTATACTGATTTATACTGATTTATACTGAATTTGAAGTAAGCCTTAGATACTAACAAGGATTGTGGTTTGAATCTACTAGTGCAGATATAAAAAAAATAGTAAATAGGCGTGTAAATAGGAGGGCTAGAATAAACCTTTGGTTATATAGAATATATCTAAAAAAGTTGTATTAAATTTACAGAAACATTAAAAATATTTATGATGCATTAAATAAGGACTCGGTAGTACAAGTTTGTTATAATATTTTTTGTTGAAATTTTGGAAAAAGATTAGTGTTGAATCGCTTATTGTATGATTTTATTAATCTTTTATGACTAAGATTTGGAGGGCAATATATGCCAAGTGAAGACAAGCAACTAGTGCTAAGAGCGAATACTTTTCCATCGGTTGCAGATGGGCTAGATGCTTATATTAGCGCAATTGGTGATATTCCTACTTTAACAGCGGAAGAAGAGCAAGCACTGGCTTATCGATTGATTGAACATGAAGATCTCCATGCTGCACAAACGCTCATTATGTCTCATCTGAAATTTGTAGTGCACATTGCTAAAAACTATACAGGCTATGGTTTACCGCTGATTGATCTTATTCAAGAGGGAAATGTGGGTTTGATGAAAGCCGTGAAGCGTTTTGATCCTTCTTATAATGTTCGTTTGATTTCTTTCGCGGTCTATTGGATTAAATCAGAGATTCATGAATTTGTGATTCGGAATTGGCGAATTGTAAAAGTTGCAACGACAAAAGCGCAACGAAAATTGTTCTTTAATCTGCGTTCATCAAAAGAAACTTTAGAGTGGTTAACAGATCAGGAAGCAGATGATATTGCCAAAGAACTAAATGTCAGCAAAGCAGAAGTGAAGCGAATGGAGATGCGACTATTTTCAAATGACTTAGCATTTGATCTGCCAACAGGAAGTTCAGAAGATGGCGATTTTAGCCCATCTGATTGGTTGACAAGTAATGCCTTAGATCCTTCGCAAGAATTAGAGAAAGAGGATTATGAATCTCATAATAATGAAAAATTGAGTACGGCTTTAGCGGAGCTCGATCCTCGAAGTAGAGATATTATTATTCAAAGATGGATGGGCGATGAAGATGAAGAACGTCCAACATTAACGGATCTTGCTGAAAAATATTCAGTTTCAGCAGAAAGAATTCGACAAATTGAAAGTCAGGCCATGAGTAAAATCAAAGACCTGTTAACAGTATAATCATGATTAGTTAAGTCAAGGAGAGGCTCAGATATGTTATGTCTGAGTCTTTTCTATTATTAGGAATAAAAAATGACAGCAATTTCACATATTCAAGAAAGCATTGAAGTTAAAAAATTGGCCCTTGAAACAATGCCGGCAGTAATTGAAGCAACAGGCGACTTGATGATTCAAGCATTGAAAGCTGGTAATAAAGTTTTGGTTTGTGGTAATGGTGGATCGGCTGCAGATGCGCAACATTTTGCTGCAGAACTTATGAATCGATTTGAAGTCGAAAGAGCCCCTCTTCCAGCGATTGCACTCACCACAGATAGTTCTAATTTAACATCGATCGCAAATGATTATAGTTATGAAGAAGTCTTTTCAAAGCAAGTGATGGCGCTTGGGCAAAAGGGCGATATTTTAATTGCGATTAGTACGAGTGGGAACTCAAAAAGTATTAACCTTGCCATTGAAGAAGCGCTAAAAAAAGGGATGATTGTTTTAGCATTAACAGGTGAAACCGGTGGAAAAATGCGAGAAATAGATTCGCCTAATTTACATTTAGTGAATGTGCCGAGTACACGAACCGCAAGAATTCAAGAAGTGCATATTATCGTGATTCATATTTGGTGCGCGATGATCGATAAGGTATTTAGTTAAACTTCCTATGACGAATATTGAGAGTTGATATCGAATAGGATATATGAGGTTTTTCCATTAAAGAGGAGAGAAAAATGTTGAAACGTTTTGTGCTATTAAGTAGTTTCCTTGTCATTTTAGCAGGGTGCGTACCGGCAATGATTGCTGGAGGAGTCGGTGCAACAGCTGCTGGAGTGAATGATCGCCGAACTGCTGGGCAAATTGTGGAAGATAATTCAATCACGGTCAAAGTTCAAAATAAGATCGGACAATTACCAGGGCGAGATATGGCTCATATTAGTATCTTAAGTTATAACGGTGAAGTTCTGATTTTGGGAGAAGTGCCAACTCAAGAGCTTGGGTTAGAAGTAGAAAAAGCAGTAACAACGACAGATCATGTTACAGGTGTACATAATGAGTTAATTGTGGCTCCGGAAGCTTCTTTTGCAAGCATCACTACAGATACCTATATTACGGCAAAAGTGAAAACAGCTTTAACAACGGGTATTAAATTAAAAGGATTTAATGCCGGTAATGTGAAAGTGGAAACATCAAGACGTAAAGTATATTTGATGGGAATTGTCAATGACGCAGAAGCGCGTGAAGCAATTGAGATTGCAAGGCATGTTTCAGATGTAGAAGAAGTTGTGCCGTTCTTCGATATTGTGAATAAGCAATTTTTTAATCCATAATCCTGGGCAATTAAAAGACGTTGGCGAGCAGATCAATCCCTCGATGGTATCCATAAGAATAGTAGAATAAGGGATTGATCAAAATATATGACCGTGACAGATGGATATTTGTCATGGTTACAAGTTTTAAAGTTTTAAAGTTAAAAAATCATAAAACATTCTAGGGAATAGGAACGAAATATGAGTAAGCAATATGATGCAATTATTATTGGTGGCGGTTCTGGTGGTCTTTCTTATGCAGAAAGAGCTGCGAGTTACGGCGTAAAATGTCTCTTAATTGAAAAAGATACGTTAGGCGGCACTTGTGTCAATGTAGGATGTGTTCCGAAAAAAGTCATGTGGAATGCGGCGAGTATTGCCCATATGTTTGATGATGCAAAAGGATATGGTTTTACGTTTGGCACACCGGAATTTTCTTGGAAAATCTTAAAAGAGAAACGCGATCAGTACATCAATAATATTGTCACTTGGTATAACAATAGCTATATGCCAGATGCCGGCGTGGATGTGATTCATGGTGAAGCAAAATTTGTTGATAATAAAACAGTTACTGTCAATGGTGAAGAATATAGTGCTGAGATCATTGTCGTTTCAACAGGTGGATATCCTCTGATTCCGGCGATTGAAGGCGCTGAATTTGGGATTACATCCGATGAATTTTTCTCATTAGAAGACGCGCCAAAACGTGTAGCAATTGTGGGTGCGGGATATATTGCCGTAGAACTTGCGCAATTACTCTCAGCACTTGGAAGCGAAACAGATCTCATTTGCCGCGGCGATATGGTGTTAAGAAGTTTTGATAGTTATATTACAGAGCATTTAAAAGATGAGATCTTAAAAGATGATCATTTAACATTGCATCCAAATTCTAATGTGCAAAAAGTTGAAAAAAATGCCGATGGTTCTTTAACGGTTGTGACAGAAGCAGAATCTATTACAGTAGATACACTTATTTGGGCGATTGGCCGTGGTTATAACACGCACAATATCGGATTAGAAAATACCGATTTAACGCCAAATGCAGATGGCACGATTACTGTTGATAAATTCCAAGAAACGGTGGTGCCTTCGATTTATGTATTGGGCGATATTATTGGCGGAAAATTTCAATTAACGCCGGTAGCAATTGCGGCGGGAAGACGTTTAGCAGATCGCCTTCATAATGGCATGACAGATCGGCATCTTGAATATAAAGAAATTCCAAGTGTTGTGTTTACGCATCCACCCATTGGAACAACAGGTTTAACAGAGAAAGAAGCTGTTGCTGAATATGGTCAAGAGAATGTGAAATGTTACACAACCTCATTTACGGCAATGTACTCTAACTTTAGTGAAAAACCTGTTAAAACAGCTATGAAAATGGTTTGTGTGGGGGATGATGAGAAGATTGTCGGGATTCATCTGATTGGACCAACGGTCGATGAGATGCTTCAAGGTTTTGCAGTAGCAGTGAAAATGGGCGCTCGTAAACGTGATTTTGATGACACGGTTGCGCTTCACCCAACGGCGGCCGAAGAACTGGTCACAATGCGTTAGTTTAAGACTTATAAGAAATTGGAAAAGTAATGTTAGAGTTTTTACAAAGTATCGATATTATTGTGCTCTTCACGCTTATTTTATCGGTGGGATTAGTTTTAGCCTTTGAGTTTGTGAATGGGTTTCACGATACGGCAAATGCGGTTGCAACGGTGATTTATACAAAATCATTAAAACCGCAATTAGCTGTGTTTCTCTCGGGTATATTTAACTTCTTGGGGGTTCTTTTGGGGGGGTTAGGCGTTGCATATGCGATCGTAAATCTTCTTCCAATGGAGCTTTTGGCAAATGCCACATCAACAAAAGGGCTTGTGATGGTTGTGTCGCTCTTGGTTGCGGCACTTATCTGGAATCTTGGTACTTGGTATCTTGGAATTCCGGCATCGAGTTCTCATACGCTGATTGGTTCAATCTTAGGGGTTGGGCTTGCCAATGCGCTTTTAACAGATCATTCACTGATTGATGGTGTGAACTGGGAAAAAGCTTTAGGAGTGTTTGAATCCTTGCTCTTCTCGCCTTTTATTGGTGCGGGTTTGGCGGGATTAATGTTATTAGGACTGCTGAAATTCCTTCCGAAAAGTTATATTCATAAAACGCCGTATCAAAGACATGTGATTGATAAGAAGAAAAAGCCCCCATTTTGGCCGCGCTTTTGGCTTGTAACTTCTGCAATGGGCATGAGTTATGCGCATGGACAGAATGATGGGCAGAAAGGGATTGGTTTGGTGATGCTAGTGCTATTCAGTGTTGTACCGGCACAGTTTGTATTAAATCTTAATTCTAGTGTATTTGAGATTGAACAGACAAGAGTTGCGGCGCAGCAAATGGGTGTTTATTACGATGCAAATAAAGCGACTTTAGATAAGCTCTATCCTAAGAGTGATACGAAGGTCAGTGATGGGCTTTTTAGTTGTGAATACAGCGATATGAAAGCGCATTCCGATAAGCTAGTAGGATTACTTCATGGTATTGATAATTACGATAAATTATCAACAGATGCACGCTGGGCAGTTCGTAATGAAGTGATGTGTTTAGCGAGTATTGCTAAAACATTAGAATCTCAAAGTGAATTGCCGGATGGATACCGTAAGTCGTATAAAGCGATTAGTAAGGATCTGACGAAAACAACGGAATATGCACCATTTTGGGTGATTGTTGCTGTTGCCGTTGCGCTTGGAATGGGAACGATGATTGGCTGGAAGCGTGTCGTTGATACAGTGGGCGGAAAAATTGGTAAAAAAGATATGACCTATGCGCAAGGAATGAGTGCGCAGATCGTATCAGGGATTGCCATTGCTTCTGCGAGCCATTTAGGATTCCCAGTATCGACAACGCATATTCTTTCCAGTTCTGTTGCCGGAACAATGATTGCGAATAAATCGGGCCTACAAAAATCAACGGTTAAAAATATTTTAATCGCATGGATTTTAACGTTACCGGTTTCAACGGGATTGGCGTTTGGTCTCTATTTCCTCGGTACTTATTTGTTCGTTAAATAATATGAAATTGCTCACATATGAAGAGGCTGCCACTGCCTTGAAAAATGGTCAAGTCATCGCCTATCCGACAGAAGGGGTTTATGGGTTTGCTGCAGATGCGATGAATCCGGAAGCTGTGCATACTGTTCTGAATCTCAAAGGGCGCTCTGCTTCGAAAGGCTTTATTGTAATGACAGCATCGCTTGAAAAGCTCTCTGTGTTGGTGAAACCTTTAACGGCTTTGGAAGAAGATACGGTTTTAAATAGTCAGCGTGGCGGATTCCGTTATACATGGATTATTCCGGCAAAAGCGGATTGTCCTGATTATTTGAGAGGGAAGTTTTCAACACTTGCGATTCGAGTCACGAATCATCCTGACGCTTTCGCTCTGTGTGATCTGATGCCGGTAGGGGTTGTGTCTACAAGTGCAAACTTGCATCAAGAAGCACCGCTCACATCTCCGGAAGCCATTATGGAAGTTTTTGGAGATAAGATTGCCGGCGTCATGATGGGAAATACAGGTGGATTATCTTCACCTACGAGAATTGTCGATTTGGAAAGTGGGGAAGTCATTCGAGCTTAAGAGAAGTTGTTGCTTGAAAGAATGAGATGAATGATTCTCTCAATACGAAACAAAATGCCGAGAATATTTTTCTCGGCATTTTTTTATAGTTTTATATAGTTAGTAGATTGAAAATCTCAATCTCAATCTCAATCTCAATCTCAATCTCAATCTCAATCTCAATCCCAATCCCAATCCCAATCTTAATCTTAATTTCAATTTCAATTTCAATGAATGACTCTAAAGTATTACGTAGGAATATAAAAAAGCCCTACTAAAAATTAGTAGGGCTTTTTTCGAATCTTAATTAAAGCTACAAATTAAGCGAGTGCTTTGATTTGCGTGTTAAGACGGCTAAGAATACGTGAAACTTTGTTCTTATGAATAAGGCCACGTTTTACTGAACGGTCAAGTGCGCTTTGAGCTTTAACAAATGCTTTCATTGCTTCTTCGCGATTGCTTGCTTTGATAGCATTGATTGTTTTTTTAACGTATGTTCTAGTCATTGAACGGTATGATGCGTTTGCTGCGTTGCTTTTCTCAGCTTGACGAACGCGTTTTCTTGCTTGTGCTGTATTTGCCAAGGTTTTACTCCAGTTTAAAATGTCAGAATTTATAACACAATATTGCGACGCATATCGACGCAATCAAATTTGTAATAATCACATATGATTATCTTTTTTCAACGTTTTGTCAATCAATTCTGCCGAAAGTTTGTGAATTTTAGGGTTGAAATATTCAGTTTAGAATACCGGTACGATACTTCCTTCGTACTTCTCTTCGATAAAGTTGCGAACATCTTCTGTTGTAATCACTTCAATGAGTGCTTGAATGCGTGGATCATCTTTGTTTTCAGGGAGAACCGTGATGATATTTGCATAAGGTGATTGTGCGCCTTCAATGAAGAGCGAATCCTGAACGGGGTTTAGTTTAGCATCTAATGCGAAGTTTGTGTTAATCAATGCTAAATCCACTTCATCTAATGTACGCGCAAGCATGGGCGCTTCTAATTCTACAAAAGAGAGATTTAAAGGATTCTCTTGAATATCAAATGTTGCAGAAAGGATATTGCTCGGATCCTTAAGCGTAATGATACCTTCGTTGTGAAGGAGGATTAACGCACGACCACCATTTGCAGGATCGTTAGGGATGCTCACTTTAGCGCCTTTTTGTAATTCCTCTTTTGATTTTATTTTTTGAGAATATGCCGCAATGGGTTCAACATGAATTGCCGGTTCAAGAGCAATGATTTCTAACTGATGGTTTTTATTAAATTCATCTAGATAAGGTTTATGTTGAAAAAAGTTCGCATCTGCTTCTTTCTCATCAACCATTAAATTGGGTAATACATAATCTGTCACAACTACTACTTCAAGATCAATATTTTTCTCAGCTAATTGTGGTTTGATAGATTCTAAAATTTCCGCATGAGGAACGGGTGTTGCCACAACTTTGAGTTTATCTGCAGAAAGTGCAAAAAATGGAACGAGTGAAAGTGCTGTTGCAAGAGCTAATTTACGCATAATATTTATATCCTTTTGGTGTTAAGTGGGGAACCGAGCCCCGAATCATTATTATATATATCGAGAATAAGCGGTGAAATCAATAGATCTATCTCAAATCCATTGATTTATTTTCACTGAACATATATTTTTTATATGTTTTATTCTCTATAAATGGATGTCATCGCTGATTTATACAAGTGCCGTGATCAATTCATCACGATCCCCCGGAAGAAGATCAATCAACGGAATTTCAATCATGGTATAAGCGCCCGGAGCTTGTTTGGTTGTCGCCCTTGCCGTAGAAACTAAAATTTGCGCCGTTAATGCCGGATTATTCACGCGCATATCAAATTCAAAGAGCTGATTATCGGTTGTGCCGGAAACGCCTTTACGAGTAATACTTACGCCGTGGCCTGCATCTTTTAATGGTTCGATAGAATCAACCTGTTGAATGACCGTATCGTCTTTATTGAAGTAATCATCATTGAGGATTGTGCTTTTTACCGTTTCGAACTCAAATCCTGATTCGATCTCAATGTATACCATACGGCGATGTTGTCCTGTGCCGATAGGAATAGTCATTGAGAGCGCATCTTTCACGCCGGGAATTGCTTTTACGGCAGTAGAATGTCCCATGCTCATGCCTGGGCCGAAGTTTGTGTAAGTAATTCCTTTTGGCGCTGCCGCAAGAAGAAGCGTGCGGATGATAGAGTCTGAGCCTGGATCCCAACCTGCAGAAACGATAGCGCTTGCTTGGTGTTGTTTCGCAATCGCATCGAGTTCACGGCGCATAATGGCGATTTCTGAGTGAATATCAAAACTATCTACGGTATTAATACCTTTTTGTAAAATCGCACTTGCGTAGTTTTTAATTTGACGGCTTGGAACGCAAAGAATGGCAACATCGACATTTTCTAATTCTGAAATATCTGTCACAACAGGATAATTGACGCCGGCAATAGGGGTTGCGGTACGGCGAACAATGCCGGCAACGGAGAAATCTTCGGCAGCTTCAAGTGCATTGAGAACATAGCGACCAATGTTTCCGTAACCGATGATGGCAGCGTTAATTTTTTTCATAAGAAAGAGCTCCTGTGATGATCAATAAAATTGGATGTTAGTGAGAAGGTTTCGTGAGCGGATAATTGTAAATTCGTGGTATGAACGAATGTCATAAAACCCGAAAACGACAGATTTTCATAATCATAAAATATGTAATCTGTAAGCATAAAGGGATTACGCAAAAAAATGAACCCCAAAATTACGAGAATCCCGACTTTGATGATTTATGCCACAAAAAAGCCTCTGAAATAGAAAGACTTCAGAGGCTTTGAGGTTTAGAAAGTTGAATGTGATATCAACCTTAAAATGATTTATGACCTTATTTTCGTGTGTAATGGCGTACTAAGGAATCGCCGAGCCACTGCATGAGTTGAACAATCACGATTAATACAATCACGATTAAGTACATGAGTTCTGTCATATTGCGGTGGAAACCAAAGCGCACAGCAATATCTCCCAATCCTCCGGCACCCACAGTTCCGGACATTGCGGTATAAGAGAGAATCAAGATGCCGGTAACAGTAATGCCGGCAATGAGGCTTGGTCTTGCTTCCGGCAATAACACTTTTAAGATAATGGTTCTTAAAGGTGTTCCCATACTTTGCGCCGCTTCAATCACGCCTTTATCGACTTCTCTGAATGCCGTTTCTGCTAATCTCGCAAAGAAAGGTGCAGAGCCAACAACGAGAGGGAATATCGCGCCTTTAATGCCCATTTTTGTTCCCATGAGTTGGAACGTTAAGGGAAGCAGTACCACGATTAAAATCAGGAAAGGAATCGATCTTAAAATATTAGTAAGAAACGAGAAGATACGATAAAACTTCGGGCTAGAAAGTAGCTGAGAAGGCGATGTTAAAAAGAGTAAAACACCCCAAGGCAGCCCGATTAACACAGTAAATAACCACGTAAAACCGAGCATTTGAAGCGTAATCAGTGTATTTGTCCAAATCAAATCCCAATATTGAGCATTGCTCAGCGCATCTATAAAGTTAGTCATGTGAAGCACCTCCTTTTATAGGTGATTGGGCAGATGAAAGAGATTGCGAAAACGTGTTTGCGAGCGGTGTTGTAGAAATGCCACGTGCATTAAACATGGTAATGGCTTGAAGCGTTTCTTTGGGTTCACCTTTAAGAGAAACAATTAATTGCCCGTAAGGAATATCGCGAATATAACTAATGGAACCCGATAAAATCGAGAGATCAATATTGCTCTTCTTAATGACTTGGCTGAAATGTGGTTCAAAAGCTTCTGTACCAATGTAAGAGAGTTGATAGAGATAATCCGCTTGTTCCGGATTACGTTTAAGATATTTTTCTAATTCTGTTTGCTCTGTTTTATCAATAATAAAATCTTGGGTAACGGCATTTTTTGGATGAAGGAAAACTTCTTCCACAGGACCTTCTTCGACAATTTTACTATCGTGAATAATGGCAACGCGATGGCAAATTGAACGGATCACTTCCATTTCGTGAGTAATAATCACAATGGTTAAACCAAGTTTTTTATTAATATCTACCAATAATTCTAAAATGGCTTGCGTTGTTTGCGGATCAAGTGCTGAGGTTGCTTCATCGCAGAGAAGTACTTTGGGGTTGTTTGCAATGGCTCTTGCAATACCGACACGTTGTTTCTGTCCGCCGGAAAGCTGTGCAGGATATTTATGCGCGTGTTCCTGAATGCCGACGAGCTCTAGTAACTCTTCTACTCTTAACCGAATATCTTCTTCACGCATATTCTCTAAGCGAAGCGGGAAGGCGATATTATCGAAAATGGTTTGGCTTGAGAGAAGATTAAAGTGTTGGAAGATCATACCCATTTTACGGCGCGCAAACATTAATTCTCGGGAGGAGAGTTTGGTGATGTCGATGCCATCAATTTTAATTTCGCCACTATCAGGTTTTTCTAAAAGATTTAAACAGCGAATGAGTGTACTTTTACCGGCACCAGAATGACCGATGACGCCAAAGATGGAGCCTGTTTCGATGTTGAGAGAGATATCGTTTAAAGCAATTTTGGACCCTGTTGGGGTTTGGTAGGATTTTTTGAGGTGTTCTATCTTAATCATGTAATTTTAAATATTAAATGTAATTATTGCTTAATATTATTAATAATCTTGCTATATTATTTATTAAATACCGAGATGAATTAAAAATATGTAGGAATATCGTATCAGTGGGGGGGATTGATTCATCACAGTACCTGTGAATAAATCAAGAAAATCAATTGTATTAGGGTATCAAAAAGCGAGTTTTTTCGTCATATTTTTCAGTCCCATCTGTAAATGCCAATGATTTCAGTAGGGGAATTTACAATTTTTAATTTTAGTTTACATTGAATTTGAGAAAATTAGCCATATGTTTTATTCATTAAATAATTGATATTTTTATGTCTGTTAAATTTCAAGTCGATAAGACTTATTCAAGGAGAAGGACGAATATATGAGATATCTAGTCAGTATTCTAATTATGTTGGGCATGGTTTTAACATTAAATATTTCAACGGCAGCTCCTTATCAAGGATGTCAAAGAAAATTAGCAAACTTAGAGAAACAGCTAGGTTATGCAAAACAATATGGCAATACGAATCGTATTAGAGGATTAGAACGTGCGATTGCCAATGTGAAAACATATTGTGGTGGTGGTATGAATATGGATTCATCCACTGGAAAAGAGTACTTTGAAGGTGAGAAAAGATTAGAAAAATCTGAAGAGATTTTAGAAAAGCTCGCAGATGCTCAAAAAGATCTTGCAAAGGCAGAGTACAAGTATGAAAAAGCGAAGTACAAAGATGATTTTGAAGATCAGTTAGAAGCGGAATATAAGATGAAAGAAGCTAGAATGCGTATCCAAATGTATGAAGAGTATTTGAAAACTTTGAAATAAAAAATATTGCAGAGACCCTTTAATACCAAAAGGTATTTGAATGGGTGGCTTAGAGTAATTTGTATGATTTTATAACGATATGTGTAGCGCTTATAGATCATTTGTATAGGGTAATAAGATTTGTGATGAATCAGAAATGATATTCATGAATCTCTAATACTGACAGATGAAGTATAAGCGCTCATATTGTTTATGGCTAAGTACTAAGGGTTTTCACTAGGTTTTTGATTGGATCTGAATGATAAAAATAAGCGTTATTTTCAATTGAATATCCGTTATACTGTGCCGTGATAGTAAATATAAATTGCCTCAAAGAAAATGAACTTTCCTTGGGGCATCTGTTAATTGTGTTGAAAAATTCATATTGCCAATCCGGCAAGTAAGATCAACAGATATTAGATAAGACGAAGCTTATCTATTTTTCACAAAATAAGCATCGCTATAAAAAGTAGCATGGCTTATTAAAATGAAAGAGGATTATTTTATGGTAGACCAAAAGTTATTGAATGATATCGACTCATTAGAAACCCAAGATTGGGTCGATTCAATCGCAAGTGTCCTTGAAACAGAAGGCGAAGAAAGAGCGCACTTCTTAATTGAAAAGGTCATTGAACGCGCACACAGAGATGGCGTACAAATTCCTTTTATCGGGACAACAGAATATATAAATACAATTCCAGCAGATAAGCAACCGCGCTATCCTGGAAACTCAGAATTAGAGCATAAGCTTCGCTCTTATATTCGTTGGAATTCAATGGCGATGATTGTTCGCTCAAATGCCGTAGATTCAACGTTAGGCGGTCATATTGCGAGTTATGCATCCCTTTCAACAATGTGGGAAGTAGGTTTTAACCACTTCTGGAAAGGTAATACTGAAACTCAAGATGGGGATTTAGTATTCTTCCAAGGTCACTCAAGCCCAGGAATTTACGCACGTGCGTTTATTGAAGGCCGTATCACAGAAGAGCAAATGGATAATTTCCGCCGTGAAGTGGATGGAAAAGGCCTCTCTTCATATCCACATCCTTGGCTCATGAAAGATTTTTGGCAGTTCCCAACGGTTTCAATGGGTTTAGGTCCAATCCAAGCAATCTATCAAGCACGTTTCTTGAAATATCTTCATTCTCGCGGTCTTGCAAATACAGAAGGCCGTAAAGTGTGGTGTTTCTGTGGTGATGGTGAGATGGATGAGCCAGAATCATTAGGTGCAATCTCCCTTGCCGGTCGTGAAAAACTCGACAACCTTATTTTTGTGATCAACTGTAACTTACAGCGCCTAGATGGTCCTGTTCGTGGTAATGGTAAAATCATCCAAGAACTTGAATCAGGATTCCGTGGAAATCATTGGAATGTGATTAAACTTATCTGGGGAAATGGTTGGGATTCACTTTTAGCACAAGATCATGATGGGCTTCTTCGTAAACGTATGATGGAATGTGTGGACGGCGATTACCAAACTTATAAATCACGTGATGGTGCGTATGTTCGTGAAAACTTCTTCAATACACCAGAATTAAAAGCGATGGTTGCGCATATGTCGGATAACGATGTGTGGCGCTTAAATCGTGGTGGTCATGATGAAAATAAAGTCTATGCCGCTTACGATGCTGCTGTTAAAAGTGATGGTAAACCAACGGTAATCCTTGTGAAAACAATCAAAGGATACGGCATGGGGCAAGATGGAGAAGCGCAAAACGTGGCGCATCAACAAAAATCTATCAGCCTTGAGTCGCTTCGCCGTTTCCGTGACCGTTTTGAAGTACAAATTTCAGATGAAGATTTGGAAGCTGTAAACTTCATTCGTCCGCCGGAAGGAAGTCCTGAATTAGAATATCTTCATGAGCGCCGTAAAGCACTTGGTGGTTATGTACCTTCACGCCGCGTACAAGCCAATGAAGCGTTAACAGTTCCAAAACTAGATGCATTTAAAGCACAGTTAGAAGCAACGGCAGAAGGTCGTGAAATTTCTACAACGATGAGCTTTGTGCGTATTTTAAATACGATCATTAAAGATAAATCAATTGGAAAACGTGTTGTCCCTATTCTTGTAGATGAATCTCGTACTTTCGGAATGGAAGGCATGTTCCGTCAATTAGGAATTTGGTCGCAAGCAGGGCAGCAATATACACCGCAAGATGCCGGTCAATTGATGTTCTATAAAGAGACAAAAGATGGTCAAATTCTTCAAGAGGGAATTAACGAAGCGGGTGGCGTAAGCTCATGGATCGCAGCAGGTACGGCGTATTCAAACTCGAATGTTGAAATGATTCCATTCTTTGTATGTTACTCCATGTTCCAAATGCAAAGAACGTTTGACCTTATTTGGGCTGCTGCAGATCAGAGAACTCGTGGATTCTTAATGGGTGGAACTGCGGGAAGAACAACGCTTAACGGCGAAGGTTTGCAGCATGAAGATGGCCATAGCCATGTGATGGCAAGCTTAATTCCAAACTGTAAATCGTATGATCCAGCACTTCAATTTGAATTAGCAGTGATTATGCAAGATGGTTTACGCCGTATGGTGGAAGAGCAAGAAGATGTGTTCTACTACATCACAATGATGAATGAGAACTACGCGCATCCTGCAATGCCGGTAGGTGCTGAAGCAGATATCCTCAAAGGAATGTATCTGCTTCAACCAGGTGAAAACAGTAAAAATCCACGCGTCAGATTATTGGGCGCAGGAACGATCTTACAAGAAGTGTTGAAAGCAGCAGAGCTTCTTAAAAATGATTGGAACGTGGACAGTGATGTTTATAGCTGTACAAGTTTCAATGAACTTGCTCGTGATGTTCAAGAGTGTGAGCGTCAAGCTCTGTTCCATCCTGAAACGCAAGCGCCGGCATCTTTTGTATCTGAAATGTTAAATGGTTCAGATGCGCCGGTGATTGTTTCAACAGACTACGTTCGCATGCTTGCAGAACAAATTCGTCCGGCAATCAAAGCGCCGTACAGAGTCCTTGGAACAGATGGCTTCGGCCGCTCAGATACAAGATCACAACTTCGTAAATTCTTCGAAGTGAATCGTTACTACGTTGCGATTGCGGCACTTAAAGAACTTGCAGATGCCGGTACGATTGAAAAATCTGTCGTTACTGAAGCAATTAAAAAATACGATATTGATGTGAATAAACCAAATCCAATCTGGGTTTAAGAATACGGCGCCTCCTCATATGATGAGGCGCTGATGCTTATAACTTGTCTTATGAAGTTTGGAAGTGAATGTGAGATAGATTTGGTGAATGCACCAATTGGAAAAAGGATTAAAATTATGGCAAATATTGATTTGAGAGTGCCAGATATTGGAAATTTTGATGCGGTAGATGTCATCGAAATTAATGTGAAAGTCGGAGATGTTGTCGCACTTGATGATACGTTAATGACTTTAGAATCAGATAAAGCATCAATGGATGTTCCGGCAGAATCCGCAGGGAAAATCGTTGAAATTTTAGTAAATGTTGGCGATCAAGTAAAAACCGGCGATGCGATTGCGCGTATTGAAGCAGATGTAAATGCTTCTGAAGTAACAGTAGAAGAAACGCTTCCTGTTGTTGAAGCGAGTGCGCCTGCGGCGAAAGAAGAAGTTGCGCCGGTAGCGCCTGTCGTTACGGCAACCGCTCATGCGAATGGCGAAGTGGTAGAAATTCGTATTCCGGCAGTAGGTAATTCTGATGAATTAGATGTGATTGATATTCCTGTGAAAGTAGGCGATACCGTTGCATTAGATGATACGCTTGTAACGCTTGAATCGGATAAAGCATCGATGGATGTTCCGGCAGATAAAGCGGGCGTGATTACTGAAATCGTTGTTTCTGTAGGCGATAAAGTGAAAGAAGGCGACTTAGTTGTTAAAGTGCAAACAGCGACTCAAGCTACTTCAGCACCTGTAGTTGAATCAGCGCCGGCAGTGTCAGCTCCTGCGGTTTCGACTTCTGATGCAACATTGAAAGCGCCGCATCCAGGGCAAGAAATTCCTGTTGCGCCGGCATTTAATGCTGCAAAACTCGATTTCAGTGGAGCGCATGCTTCGCCTTCAGTTCGTGCGTTTGCTAGAGAGCTTGGTGCAAATTTAAATGAAGTCACAGGTTCTGGCCGTAATGCGCGTATTCTTCGTGAAGACGTATTGAAATATGTGAAAGCAGTATTGTCAGGATCAGTTTCAATGTCTAATGCAAAACCGATGGCGAATGTTAATGGTGGCGGTTTAGATCTTCTTCCATGGCCAAAAGTAGATTTTACGAAATTTGGTGAAATCGAAGAGAAACCATTGAGCCGTATTCAGAAGATTTCTGGTGCAAACTTGGCGCGTAACTGGGCGATGATTCCTCATGTTGCACAGTTTGATGAAGCGGATATTACCGATTTAGAAGAACTTCGTAAAACATTGAATAAAGAGTTTGAACGAGAAGGCGCGAGAGTGACGATTCTTGCATTCCTTTTCAAGGCGGTTGTGAAAGCACTTCAGAAATTCCCAACATTTAATAGCTCCTTAGAAGGCGATAATCTCGTTCTTAAGAAGTATTACCATATCGGATTTGCGGCAGATACGCCCAATGGTTTAGTGGTGCCGGTAATTCGTGATTGTGATAAGAAAGGTGTCGTTGAAATCGCAGCTGAAATGCGTGAGCTTGCAGGGCTTGCTCGTGAAGGGAAGCTCAAGCCAGATCAAATGACAGGTGGTTGCTTCACGATCTCTTCTTTAGGTGGCATTGGTGGAACAAGCTTTGTTCCTATTATTAATGCGCCGGAAGTAGCAATTTTAGGTGTTTCAAAAAATCAAATTAAACCTGTTTGGAATGGTAAAGAGTTTGAGCCACGCTTGATGATTCCGCTCTCATTATCTTATGATCATCGTGTAATTGATGGTGCGTTAGGTGCAAGATTTATCGTGTACTTAAATGAGTTATTAGCTGATATGCGCCGTATGGTGATCTAGGATAGGAGAAAGTCATGATTGTAGATTTAAAACTTCCGGATATTGGAAACTTCGATAGCGTTGATGTGATCGAAATTCATGTGAATGTTGGCGATACCGTTGCGGTTGATGAAACATTGTTAACGCTTGAGTCAGATAAAGCATCGATGGATGTGCCGGCGGAGAAAGCAGGTATTATCACAGAAATCTTAGTATCTGTGGGCGATGCGATTAGTGAAGGTGCGGTATTTGCAAAGCTTGAAGTGTCTGCGGATGCGGAAAAGCCAGTGGCAGAGGCAGTTAAAGTAGCGGAAGCACCAAAAGCGACTTCTCAAGCGCAAGTAGCTCAGCCGGCAAAGGCATCGGCATCTATTTCTGAATCAGCTCCTATTGTGGATGCAGATTGTGATTTAGTTGTGATCGGCGGTGGTCCTGGTGGCTATTCTGCGGCATTTAGAGCAGCGGATTTAGGCTTAAAAGTGATTTTGGTGGAGCGTTACCCAACAATTGGTGGCGTTTGTTTAAATGTGGGATGTATTCCTTCAAAAGCACTTCTTCACGTGGTTGATGTGATGGAAAGTGCAAAATCATTTGCAGATATCGGTGTTACTTATGATGCGCCGAAGATCGATATTGATAAGCTCAGAGGCTTTAAAGAATCTGTTATCGGTAAATTAACCGGCGGTTTAGCAGGAATGGCTAAAATGCGTAAGGTTGAGGTTGTGGAAGGTTTTGCAACTTTCAAAAACGATCATCATCTTGAAGTAAAACTTACAAAAGGTGGCGAGCGTACAATTAGCTTTAATAAAGCGATTATTGCGGCAGGTTCATCAGTTGTAAACTTACCATTTATGCCGGAAGATCCTCGTGTCATGGATTCAACGGGTGCGCTTGAGCTTCAAGATATTCCGAAAAAGCTTCTTGTTATTGGTGGTGGCATTATCGGTCTGGAAATGGCGACGGTTTATTCCACATTAGGTAGTGAAATCACTATTGCAGAATTTGCAGATGGTTTAGTGCCGGGAGCAGATCGTGATCTTGTAAAAGTATTTGAAAAATACAATAAAGATCGTTTCCATAAAGTTATGTTAAAAACAGCTGTGACAGGTGCAAAAGCAACGGATGCTGGCATTGAGGTGACATTTGAAGGCGCGAATGCACCAAGTGAACCAATGCTATTTGATCGTGTATTGGTAGCAGTAGGTCGTAAGCCAAATGGTTTAACTTTAGTTGCAGAAAATGCCGGCGTTTCGGTAGATGAGCGTGGGTTTATCTCTGTGGATAAGCAGATGCGAACCAACGTTTCTAATATTTTTGCGATTGGAGATATTGTTGGTCAGCCAATGCTTGCGCATAAAGCGGTTCATGAAGGTCATGTTGCCGCAGAAGTATGTGCAGGGCAGAAGAGCTTCTTTGATGCGAAATTTGTGCCATCGGTTGCATATACAGATCCTGAAATTGCTTGGGCAGGGCTTACGGAAACGGAAGCAAAAGCGAAAGGTATTCCGTATGAAGTATCAGTATTCCCGTGGGCAGCAAGTGGGAAAGCGATTGCGAATGGCAGAGATGAAGGCTTTACGAAGCTTCTCTATGATCCAGAAACAAAAGTGATTCTCGGTGGTGCGGTTGTCGGAATTCATGCTGGAGATTTGATTGGGGAAATCTGTTTAGCAGTTGAAATGGGTGCAGATAGTATCGATATCGGTCATACCATTCATCCTCATCCGACATTGATTGAATCAGTAGGAATGGCAGCGGAAAATATTTTAGGCGCTTGTACGGATTTACCGCCAGTAAAACGTAAATAGATTCTAAAATAGCTTCTGTAATAAATTTGAAAATAAATGATTTAAAAATAAATCAGATATAAAAAATCCCGAAATAGTAATATTTCGGGATTTTTGTATTTAGTGTATCTGTTTTTGTATTGAAGTTGAGATATTGATGAGTATCATTTGTCTCTGAATATTGCTTAACGCTTTTAGACTTTATGAGAGGAGCGGAACCATGAAGCTATTGGAACTACCTATTTCTCTTCATTCATCATTGCGTAATACTCTTCTTCAGTGAGAAGTTTATCAATCTCTTTCTGAATCGCTTTTTTAGCTTTTTCATCATACTCACTGACTTCATCTGCACGTTCTTTGTCGATTTCGTCCATAATGTCGTAACACATTTCACGAGTATGGAGTTTAGAGATTGCAGAAACTGCGAAATGTGGGGTATTTTTATCCCAATTAATCGCCGTTAAGAAGTTATCAATGGTTTCTTGGCGTTCTTCTTCAGGAATAAGGTCAATCTTATTAATTACTAACCAGCGAGGTTTGTTGTGAAGTTCTTCGCTATATTTTTTGAGTTCTTCTAAAATTGTAAAATAATCTTCTACAGGATCTTGTGAATCGCTAGAAGGAGAAATATCTACAATATGTAATAAAATTGAAGTTCTCGTTAAATGCTTTAAGAACTGATGACCAAGACCGATACCGTCAGAAGCCCCTTCAATAAGACCAGGAATATCTGCAACTACAAAGCTTCGTAGTGAGTCAATATCTACAACGCCAAGACTAGGAACAAGCGTCGTAAATGGGTAATCAGCCACTTTTGGTCTTGCCGCAGAAATGGCGCGGATTAAAGTAGATTTTCCGGCATTTGGTAATCCTAAAAGCCCGACATCTGCCATAACTTTAAGCTCTAAGCGTAATTCACGCTCATCGCCTTCTGACCCTGGTTTATGTTGTCTAGGAGCTCGGTTTGTCGAAGTTTTATAACGCGTATTTCCAAGGCCATGGAATCCACCTTGTGCAACTTTTACTGTTTGACCTTCTTCTGTAAGGTCAGCAATAAATTCATTAGTTGTGTTGTCGAATACTTGTGTTCCTAAAGGAACTTCAAGATATAAATCATTACCATCTTTACCGGTTCTATTTGAGCCAGCACCATCTTCACCACGCTCTGCGGTATAAGTTCTGGTGTAGCGATAAGTCATCAAAGTGTTTAATGCTTTGGTTGCAATGAGATAGACTGATCCACCATCACCGCCATCACCCCCATCGGGACCACCGAAAGGAATAAATTTTTCACGTCTAAAGCTCACACAGCCATGACCGCCATTACCGGCAATCACAACAATTTTTGCTTCATCAATAAATTTCATTTTCTTACCTCAAAATTTAAAGAGAGGAAATAAAAAAGCTCCACGTTTAAAAAAGTGGAGCTTTCATGACTGTTTAGTGCGATATATTAAGCAACTGGATCGATGCTTACATATTTACGCTTGCCTAAACCTTTGGTTTCAAATGATACGTGACCGTCAGTTTTAGCAAATAATGTGTGATCTTTACCAATACCTACGTTTAATCCTGCGTGAAAACGTGTACCACGTTGACGAACAATGATTGAACCGGCTGTTACAAGCTCACCACCAAAACGCTTTACTCCAAGACGTTTACTTTCTGAGTCACGACCGTTACGGCTCGAACCAACACCTTTCTTCTGTGCCATAGTTTAAGTACCTCTAAGTTAATTAAGCGTTGATGCCAGTGATTTTGATTTCTGTAAAATGCTGGCGATGACCTGCGTGATGACGATAGTGCTTACGACGACGGAATTTAATAATGTCGATCTTACGAGTACGACCTTGTTTTTTAACTTCCGCAGTTACTTTCGCACCTGCAACCACTGGGGTACCTACAGTTACATTACCATCTGCACTTACAAGAAGAACATCATTTAATTCGATGTTTGAACCTTCTTCTGCACCTTCGATTTTCTCAATACGGAGGATTTGACCTTCCGCAACGCGATATTGTTTACCGCCCGTTCTAATTACTGCATACATAATTGCTGAATGCTCCGCATAAATTAATAAATTTTAAAATATTCGATCAAACCAGCCATTTGAGAGGGGACTACAAAACGGTCGGGTTTAAGAGGGGTAATCTTAATGCCTATCTAAAAAATAGTCAAGATATTTCCGAGAGGAAATCTGTTAAAAACCCCACAAACGATTATATCCTAAGCGCTATGTTTTAAGAAGGACTTCTTTGTAATTGGGAGATGTTTCCATTCTAGGTGATTTCTATACTAGTTTTATGAAGGTGGTTTTGAGTGTTTTAAGGGTTTTAGGATGGAGAGCGGAAAGCGGGATCTGTTGGTGGTATTAGGATGTTATGTATATGGCTGAAAAAAATGAAAATGGAGGTGCTTTGCTTGAAGTCATGCTAGCGCTAGTGCTTTTGTTGCTATTGATCATGATGATCAACAGATCAGTGGCGGATTATCACTTGATGATTCTTGAGGTTGAGAGGAGGAGTGAGGAGAGGGTATCTCGCTTGAATCTGTATGAACGAGATAAATCTGCTTATGAATTAATGAGTGGGAGTAATTGATGCAAATGATGAGAAGTGGATCGATAGAGTCAGGGCAGGGATTGATGGGAGTGTTGGTTGCTTTGGCGATACTTTCTCTATTGATGATAGGGATTACTTCTATTATGGCGCGATTGGTGGAGAGTAGTGAAGAAGTAAAAGGCAAGATTGAAATATTAGAAGTAATGCATGAAGCAGAAGATTTTTTCCGAAAGGAATTTCAGAAATTACAATTTGTACCTTATTGCACAGAATTACTACCCTTTTATTCGGAAATGTTGATTGGTGAGGGCGTTAGTCCTCTATATAGAGATTATTTACAGCAATCTATTCAAGTATCGAAATCTAGGATTGAGGATCGAGAAGCGGTTTTGGATATGAGCAATCTGCGAGGATCGGGTGTTGGGAGATATGCGCCAACGCCTAGAAAGAATGTGACAGGAGTTGTGTTAGGTTCAGATATCGTTCAGGTAGTTGGGTTGTTGCCGACAGATTTGAACTTGAAGGGTCGATTTGTTGAGGAAACTACTACTTCTAATTTAATAGGTGTTCGGAATTTGGTTTTCTATATTACGGATTGTCATTCGAGTATGGTGCTACGCTCGCAAAGGGGTAGTTCAGGATTTGAGTTGACAGCTAAAGATTATAAGAATCTATTGGGCAGTTTCAATTTAGAGCATTTACATATTTATATTGTCCAAGAATATTTTTTCTATGTGCAACTGCAAGCAGGTAAGGCGAGTTTGGTGGTGGATGCTTTGGATGGGCAGGTGTTTTTGAGGATGCCAGATATTATCGATTTGAAGGTAGATTTACAAAGTAATGGGGTGTTGTCGCTACACTTGTTAGGTGCAAGAACATCTACAAAATCAAAAGAAACTAATCTAGTGGAGAGGGAAGGCTATTATCGAAATGTTGAAAATACGGATGCGGTTATTTATCGGCATCTGTTGATAAGGCTTGAGTCATGAAACGAGGGGAGGAGAATGGTAGTACTTTACTTGGATTATTGGTGGTGTTTTTCTTGGGGGTAGCTATCTTGCTGTCGATGAAGATCGCTATTAGTCGCTATATATTGCAAGAGGGAATGCAACGATCTGTTTGGGGAGAGTATGTGCAATATAATAATGCTCTGAGGCAGCCGATTAGAGATCCTGGTACGGAGATTAGTTGGGATGTTATAGGAGTGGAAGATAACTGTCGTGTGTTTAGTGTGGGGGAATGGCGAGATTTAGTAGGCGATGAGATACGGGGTCGCAAATTATCAGAAGCTTGTCTAAGAGGGAGTTCTCGCCAATTGTTGGGGTTTCAGGTGGTTGATGATTTGTCTGATTCTAAAAAAAGTATTTACGCATTATATGTTTTAGAGAAGTTATCTCCGGCATTGAGTTTGAGGGTCAGTGATTGGGAAGTAGGGCGGGGATCTGAAGGCATTGAAGTAGATGTTTTTTACGAAGGAGATCAATACTTATATTTTATCGGGGATATGGAGTTTGATTGGCGTGAAGGGGAAGGGGGGTTAATTGTTTTGCAAAACGCCTCTCCAGATGGCTTTCTATTTTTCAAGAGAGATGAATTATGGTTGTTGCCTATTGATCAGGAGGTTCCTGTTTTCTTAAATAATATGGGTTTTCTGGCACAAACATTATTAGCCGACTATTGGGGTGAAAGAGGGTTGTATCTTCTGCGTGAAGATGATGAGCTTGGAGTGAAAGAGGTCGTGGTGGATTTTTATCCTAAATTATCAGATGGGGTTGGTTTTGGTCGCGCAGAGAGGTTGATGAGGCTGGCGGTTGAATTTGATTTATATGAGGTTTTAGTGGTGGATCCTTACAAGGCAATTATAAGGCTGGAAGTGAATGGTAATAGTCGGTTACTCGCTACGAAATGGGATGGCTCAGTTGTTTGGGGTAAAGATTATTTATGGGAGTCTAAGAAGCATTTAGATTGCCCGTTGCAGAGTGAGGTTTTTGAGCCTGTTGATGGTTGGAGATTGGGATGTCAGAGGGCTACTGAGGCTCATAAAATAACTCTATATTAAATTAGTAGTGAGCATTAGGCTGTTTGTTTTGTCTGTGGATCTGTTGGTGCGATAAGACTTTAAGTGTATAGTTTCTTGTAATTAAAGTGTTTAAGTATGAGTGTGTCTAGGGAGCTTGAATGGATCATTACGAAAAAGATATGGATGGGTATGAATTTTGCAAAAAAGTAAATCTATTGCGTTATCAAAATCAATCTTGGGAGTTTATTCAGGATGATGTTTTGCTAGAAATGCCGGTGGCATTAATCTACAACGGATATCCTCATGTGGTGATTATGTGTACGCCGATGAATCTTGTAGACTTTGTGTATGGATTTTCTTTTACGGAAGGAATAGTCAGAAATTGTGATGATATTATCTCTATAAAACTCGATTGGAAATCCAATGGTGTTGAGGTGTTTGTTGAAGTTCCCGAATATTGTGTGCAATTAATTAAGAGTAGGCAGAGGCAGATGAGTGCTCGGGCAGGGTGTGGTATTTGTGGTCTTGATTCATTAGCGAGTGTTATCCGGGTTCAAGAGAAAATAGATTCTGAGTTTGTGATTAATGAAAAAGCAATTGAGCTAGCATTAGAGTTTGCTGAAGATCATCAGCTAATGAATCGTAGTACGGGTGGGGCGCATGCAACATTTTTTGTGAATTTGAATGGGGAGATATTGTTTTCTAAAGAAGATGTCGGTAGGCATGTGGCGCTTGATAAATTAATTGGAATGATGCTACGAAAAAATATAGATCCATCAAAAGGATTTATATTAACAACTTCTAGGGCTTCTTTTGAGATGGTGCAAAAAGTAGTTTCCAGTAGAGTCGGGCTTTTGGTGGCGATGTCTGCCCCAACCGTTATGGCGATAGATTTGGCAAGAGAGATGAATTTGAAGCTTGTTGCATTTGCGAGGCGAGGTAAAATTAACCTGTATCAATAGTTGACAGGAAACGCTATTAATTATAATATTTCGTATCCCCTAGAATCACTAGGGGTATATTGTTATTTTTTGTAACTCATGTTTTAAGCAAGGATTTAGATTTAATGGTAACAGTTAATCAGTTGATCCGCCGTCCGCGCGGAACGAAAGCTGATAAATCTGACGTTCCTGCACTTGAGGGTTCTCCTCAACGTCGTGGAGTGTGCACAAGGGTTTATACAGCAACACCTAAGAAGCCTAACTCTGCTATGCGTAAAGTATGTCGTGTTCGTTTAACTAACGGATATGAAGTATCTAGCTACATCGGTGGTGAAGGTCATAACTTACAAGAGCATAGTGTTGTATTGGTTCGTGGTGGTAGAGTGAAAGACCTTCCAGGGGTTCGTTATCACGTTGTACGTGGTGCGTTGGACTCACAAGGTGTTGATAAACGCCGTAAAGGTCGTTCAAAATATGGTGCTAAGAAGCCTAAATAGGTTTTTTGGTTCGATTGGATTTAGTATTTGTTGAGAGTATCTCATGTCTAGAAGAAGAGAAGTCCCAAAACGCGAGATTTTGCCAGATGCAATTTATGGCGATGTAATGCTTGCGAAGTTTATTAATATGGTAATGATTTCTGGTAAGAAATCGATTGCTGAGCGTATCATGTATGGTGCGTTAGACATCGTTAAAGAAAAAGGTCACGAAAATCCTGTAGAAGCTTTAGAGCAGGCTTTAGATAATGTTCGACCAAAAGTTGAAGTTAAATCGAGACGTGTTGGTGGTGCTACGTATCAAGTTCCAGTAGAAGTGCGTGCAACACGACGTGATGCACTTGCTATGCGTTGGATCGTTGATGCGGCAAGAAAACGTTCTGAGAAATCAATGACGCGCCGTATGGGTGCTGAGATCTTAGATGCGCTTGAAAACCGTGGTGCAGCTGTAAGAAAAAGAGAAGATATGCACCGTATGGCAGAAGCGAACAAAGCGTTCTCACATTTCCGTTGGTAGGAAGTTTATAGAATTTGTTCATGCAATTGCGGTGCTCATATTATTTGAGACACCGCATTTGTTGTTTAAAGAAATCAAGATTTTAAAAAGGATTTATTATGGCTCGAACTATGCCTATTGAACGATACCGTAATATTGGTATCAGTGCTCACATCGATGCGGGTAAAACAACGACTTCAGAGCGTATTTTATTCTATACTGGTAAAAGTCATCGTATTGGGGAAACTCATGATGGTACTGCAACAATGGACTGGATGGCGCAGGAGCAGGAGCGTGGTATTACTATCACATCTGCAGCGACAACTTGTTCTTGGTCAGGAATGAAGCAACAGTTTCCTGAGCATAGAATTAACCTTATCGACACACCAGGACACGTAGACTTTACAATTGAAGTAGAGCGTTCTATGCGTGTTCTCGATGGTGCGGTAATGGTTTACTGTTCAGTTGGTGGTGTTCAGCCACAATCTGAAACTGTATGGCGTCAAGCAAACAAATATGCAGTTCCAAGAATTGCGTTTGTAAATAAAATGGACCGTACTGGCGCGGATTTCTTCCGTGTTGTAGAGCAAATGAAAGAGCGCTTACGCGCAAATGCTGTGCCGATTCAAATTCCAATTGGTGCGGAAGATAAGTTTGAAGGTGTGATTGACTTAGTAACAATGAAGGCAATCTACTGGAATGAAGAAGATATGGGAATGACGTTCGAAGAGCGTGAAATCCCTGCAGATCTTTTAGATGATGCTGAAAATTATCGTTCACAAATGGTTGAGGCTGCGGCTGAATCAAGTGAAGAGTTAATGGATAAGTATCTTGAAGAAGGTGAATTGACGATTGAAGAGGTTCGTGCAGGAATTCGTGCTCGTACATTGGCTTCTGAGATGGTTCCAGTTTGCTGTGGTACTGCGTTCAAAAATAAAGGTGTTCAAGCACTTTTAGATGACGTTATTTACTACCTTCCATCTCCTGTTGAAGTTAAGCCAATTGCTGGTGTGCTTCCTGATGGGGAGGCGGGTGTTCGTCTTTCTTCAGATGATGAGCCTTTCTCGGCGCTTGCGTTTAAATTGGCAAATGACCCATTTGTGGGTAACTTAACATTTGTTCGTTTGTATTCAGGTGTGATTAAGTCAGGTGATCATGTTTATAATCCTGTTAAAGGTAAGCGTGAGCGTGTAGGTCGTTTACTTGCAATGCATTCAAATTCTCGTGAAGAAATTGATGAGGCGCGTGCAGGTGATATTATTGCAATGGTTGGTCTTAAAGATGTAACAACGGGTGATACTCTTTGTGATCAAAAAGATCAAATTACTCTTGAGCGTATGGAGTTCCCAGAGCCAGTAATTTTTGTTGCAATTGAACCAAAAACAAAAGCTGACCAAGAAAAAATGGGTATGGCGCTTTCACGTCTTGCACAGGAAGATCCATCTTTCCGTGTACGTACAGATGAAGAGTCTGGTCAAACAATTATCGGTGGTATGGGTGAGCTTCACTTAGATATCATTGTGGATCGTTTGAAGCGTGAGTTTAAAGTTGAGTGTGGCGTTGGTGCTCCTCAGGTTGCTTACCGTGAAACAATCACTAAGCCAGTTGAAGTTGAAGGTAAATTCGTTCGTCAGTCTGGTGGTCGTGGTCAGTTTGGTCATGTATGGCTTCGTATTGAGCCGCAAGAGATTGGTAAGGGTTATGAGTTTATTGATCAAATCGTTGGTGGTGTTGTTCCAAGAGAATATATTCCAGCGGTTGACCGTGGTGTTCAAGAGCAGATGGCGAATGGTGTAATCGCAGGTTACCCAATCGAAGATGTTAAAGTAACACTTTATGATGGTTCATACCATGATGTTGACTCGAGTGAGATGGCGTTTAAAATCGCAGGATCTATGGGTTTCAAATCAGGTGTTCAGAAAGCAGGTCCAGTATTGCTTGAGCCAGTAATGAAAGTAGAAGTTGAAACTCCTGAAGATTATATGGGTGATGTTATGGGTGACCTTAACCGTCGTCGTGGAAATCTTCAGGGTATTGATGATGCGTTTGGATCGAAAGTTATCCGAGCTGAAGTTCCGTTATCGGAAATGTTTGGTTATGCAACAGCATTACGCTCATCAACACAAGGCCGTGCAACATATTCAATGGAGTTCTTGAAATATAGCCAAGCTCCAAATAACGTTGCTGAGTCAATTATTAACGCAAACAAAGCAGATTAAATAAAAAACGTTTGATTTGGAATAAAATGTTTGCAATCTAATAGACAAGCTCTATAATGTAGAGCTTGTTTTTAGCTCTTTAAAAAATTGGGGTATTAAGAAATATGTCAAAGGAAACTTTTAGCCGTAGCAAACCGCACGTAAACGTCGGTACAATTGGGCACGTTGACCATGGTAAAACAACTTTAACAGCTGCTTTAACTAAAGTAGGTAACGAGGCTGTTGGTGGGAACGTTCGTGCATACGATCAAATTGATAACGCACCAGAAGAAAGAGAACGTGGTATTACTATCTCTACTTCACACGTTGAGTATGAATCTCCAAACCGTCACTACGCACACGTAGACTGCCCAGGGCATGCTGACTATGTGAAAAACATGATCACAGGTGCTGCACAAATGGACGGCGCTATTCTTGTTTGTTCGGCAGCTGATGGTCCTATGCCACAAACACGTGAGCATATCCTTTTATCACGCCAAGTTGGTGTTCCATATATTGTTGTTTTCTTAAATAAAGCAGATATGGTTGATGATGAAGAATTGATTGAATTAGTAGAAATGGAAGTTCGTGAGCTTTTAGATGCTTATGAGTTCCCTGGTGATGATACCCCAGTTATTGTTGGTTCAGCGCTTAAAGCAATTGAAGGCGATGAGTCAGATATTGGTGTTCCAGCTATTAAAAAACTTCTTGATGCATTAGATTCATGGATTCCACAGCCAGAGCGTGAAATCGATAAAGCTTTCTTAATGCCTATCGAAGATGTGTTCTCAATCTCAGGTCGTGGTACGGTTGTAACTGGTCGTATCGAGTCTGGTATTGTTAAGACTGGTGAAGAGCTTGAAATCGTAGGGATTCGTCCAACAACTAAAACAACTTGTACTGGTGTTGAGATGTTCCGTAAACTTCTTGATCGCGGTGAAGCAGGAGATAACGTAGGTGTTCTTCTTCGTGGAACTAAGCGTGAAGATGTAGAGCGTGGTCAAGTATTAGCAAAACCAGGTTCAATTAAGCCACATACAAAATTCGAAGCAGAAGTTTACGTTCTTTCTAAAGAAGAAGGTGGACGTCATACTCCATTCTTTAAAGGTTATCGTCCACAATTCTATTTCCGTACTACAGACGTAACAGGTGCTTGTGAGCTTCCTGAGGGCGTGGAAATGGTTATGCCTGGTGATAACGTGAAAATGGTTGTTGAGTTAATCAACCCAATCGCAATGGACGAAGGTTTACGTTTTGCAATTCGTGAAGGTGGTCGTACTGTTGGTGCGGGCGTTGTAGCTAAAGTTATTGCATAATTAATTTTTTTCCTAGGCCCTTTGGGTCTAGGATTTTTAAATGAGAGTAGTATGGATAATCAGAGAATTAGAATTCGCTTAAAAGCTTTTGACTATCGTTTAATTGATCAGTCAGCGAAAGAAATTGTTGAAACAGCAAAACGCACTGGTGCACAGGTAAAAGGTCCAATTCCTTTACCAATTAAGCGTGAAGTTTTTACAGTATTAACATCTCCGCATGTTAATAAAGATGCTAGAGATCAGTATGAATTAAGAACTCATAAGCGTCTTATGGATATCGTTAACCCAACAGACAAAACAGTCGACGCTTTAATGAAGTTAGACTTGGCTGCTGGTGTTGATGTGCAAATTCGTTTAGACTAATCAACGGATTTGTTCGCGATGAAGGTCGCCAGCCTTCCTCTCGTTTTTATTATTATTTATTGAGGTTATTAAAATGGCAGTAGGATTAATCGGAAAAAAACTCGGGATGAGTAGAGTTTTTGGTGAAGATGGTCGCTCATTAGCAGTGACTGTTGTGCAAATCGAAAACAATGAAATTGCCCAAATCAAAACAGAAAGTATTGATGGTTACAGTGCTATTCAAGTAGCTCATGGTCCACAGTATTCAAGTAAAAAGAAAAAAGCCTTAGATGGTCATTTTGCGAAAGCAGGGATCACTTCTGCACGTTCACTTTGGGAGTTCCGTGTTAGCGCAGCTCAAGAAGCTGAATTTGAAGTTGCACAAAAAATTACTGTAGAGCTATTTGAAGCAGGTCAAAAAGTTGATGTTTCAGGTATTACACAAGGTAAAGGATTTGCAGGTACGATCAAGCGTCATAACTTTGCTGGTCAAAGAAATACGCACGGTAACTCATTATCGCATCGTGTTCCAGGTTCTATCGGGCAATGTCAAGATCCAGGTCGTGTTTTTAAAGGCAAGAAAATGTCAGGACACATGGGAGCGGTTCGTAGAACAGCGCAAAATCTTGAAATTGTTGGGGTAGATACGGATCGTAGCTTACTTCTCATTAAAGGTGCTGTCCCAGGATCTAAGGGGTCGAGTGTTGTTGTGTCTCCTGCAATCAAAGTGAAAAGAGGTAAGGCGTAATGGAAATTCAAGTAATTGGCGGATCTCCACTAGAATTAGAAGACGCATTGTTTGCTCGTGACTTTAACGAAGCATTAGTGCATCAAGTTGTAACTGCATATCAAGCAGGTGGTAGAGCTGGTACTCGTGCGCAAAAAACGCGTGCAGAAGTTGCTGGAAGTACTGCGAAACCTTGGAGACAAAAAGGTACAGGTCGCGCTCGTGTAGGTAGTAAGCGTAACCCAATCTGGAGAGGTGGTGGTGTAACATTTGCTGCGAAACCACAAAACTGGAGCCAGAAAGTAAATAAAAAAATGTATAAAGCGGCAATGCTTAATATTCTTTCTGAGTTAATCAGAAGTGAAAGATTGGTGCTTGTTGAAGAATTCACAATGACTGAGCCAAAAACTAAAGAGTTTATTGCGAAGTTAGCGGGTTTAAACGTTCAAAACGAAAGTGTTTTATTAGTAACTGAAGCGGTTGATTTTCCGTTGTATTTAAGTGCTAGAAACGTACCGCATGTTCTTCTATTGGATGTTGAAGCAATTGATCCAGTAAGCCTTGTAGGTTTTGATAAAGTTATCATGACTAAACAAGCGCTTGAGTCAGTTAAGGAGTTATTAGCATGATTCTAGATGTTAAAGAAAGATTAATGAAAGTGATCATTGCTCCTCATGCGTCTGAAAAAACAGCGCGCCAAGAAGAGTTAAATAGAGAAGTAACTTTCCGTGTATTAAAAGATGCGAACAAAAAAGAGATTGCAGATGCAGTTGAATTAATGTTTGGCCGCAAAGTAGAGAAAGTTACAGTGCTTAACCAAAATGGTAAGCGCAGATCATTTGGGCGTCACATAGGTGTTAAGCAAGATTGGAAAAAAGCTTACGTAACACTTGCTGATGGGGAAGATGAAATTGATTTTTTAGGTGATATGTAATGAGTATAAAAAAAGCAAAGCCAACTTCACCAGGTCGTCGCTCACTAATTCAAATTGTTACCCCAGGACTTCATAAGGGTAAACCTTATGCTCCATTAGTAGAAGGGCAGCATAGAACAGGTGGACGTAACAATGATGGACGTATTACATCTCGTCATCGTGGTGGTGGTCATAAACAACATTATCGTTTGATTGATTTTAAACGTAATAAAGAGAATATTCCTGCGAAAGTTGAGCGTATCGAGTACGATCCAAATCGTACAGCTCATATTGCACTTCTCTGCTATGTTGATGGTGAGCGTCGCTACATCATTGCGCCACAGAAAGTTGAAGTTGGTGATGTGTTATTTGCAGGTTCTAATGCGCCTATCAAAGCAGGTAACTCACTTCCACTTCGTAATATTCCAATTGGTACAACAGTTCATTGCGTTGAGATGAAGCCAGGTAAAGGTGCGCAAATCGCACGTTCTGCTGGTACTTCAGTTCAACTTATTGCGAAAGAAGGTGAGTACTCAACTTTAAGATTGCGTTCAGGAGAGATTCGTAAGGTTCTTTCTGACTGTAAAGCAACTATTGGTGTTGTGAGTAATGGTGAGCATAGTCTTAGAGTGTTAGGTAAAGCTGGTGCGAAACGTTGGGCAGGTGTTAGACCTCAAACTCGTGGAGCAGCGATGAACCCGGTAGACCATCCACACGGTGGTGGTGAAGGACGTACGAAGGGTGGTAGACATCCAGTTACTCCTTGGGGTCAGCCTACTAAGGGATACAGAACACGTACGAATAAGCGCACAACACAATATATTGTTCGTCGTCGTACTAAATAATAATATCGAATAAAGGGTAAAATATGCCACGTTCTATAAAGAAAGGTCCATTTATCGATCATCATCTACAAAAGAAAGTAGATGAAGCAGTTGCGTCAAATAACCGCCGTCCTATTAAGACATGGTCACGCCGCTCAATGATCCTTCCAGAAATGATTGGACTTACAATTGCCGTACATAACGGGAAAATTCATGTGCCGATTTTAATCACTGAGAATATGATTGGTCATAAGTTAGGTGAGTTTGCACTCACTCGTACTTATCGCGGTCATGCTGCAGATAAAAAAGCACGTTAATAAGGGGATAAAACATGGAAAGTAGAGCAGTACATCGCCATGCGCGAATTTCTCCTCAGAAAGCGCGCTTAGTAGCAGATCAGGTACGTGGGTTGCCTGTAGATCGTGCGGTTACTTTATTACAATTTAGTGATAAAAAAGCAGCGGATCTTATTCTTAAAGTATTGGAATCTTCAATGCAGAATGCTGAGAATAATTTTGGTGCAGATATCGACAGCCTCTTTGTTAAGACAATTATGGTTGACGAAGGTCCTCTTCTCAAAAGAATGCGTCCACGTGCTAAAGGCCGTGGTGACCGTATCCTTAAGAAGACCAGTCATATCACTGTAATCGTAGCTGAAGCTTAATAGGAGTAAGTCAAAATGGGTCAAAAAGTAAATCCAACTGGTATACGCTTAGGGATCTCAAAAGACTGGAATTCGCGTTGGTACGCGGATTCTAAGACTTTCCCTGAGTTCGTAGAGTCTGACTTTAGAGTTAGAGAATATTTAAGAAAGAAATTAGCAGGAGCTGCTGTTTCTAAAATTCATATCAGTCGTCCATCAAAATCTGCTCAAGTTGTTATTCATACAGCTAGACCAGGTGTTGTTATTGGTAAGAAGGGCGAAGATATTGAAGTTTTACGTAAAGAGCTTTCTGAAATCATGGGTTGCCCTGTTCATGTATCTATCCAGGAAGTTAGAAAGCCTGAGCTTGATGCATATTTAGTGGCTGAAGGAATTGCACAGCAGTTAGAGCGCCGTGTAATGTTTAGAAGAGCAATGCGTCGTGCAGTTACTAATACTATGCGTCTTGGTGCTGAAGGTATCCGTGTAAACGTTTCTGGACGTTTAAATGGAGCGGAAATCGCTCGTGCTGAGTGGTATCGTGAAGGTCGAGTGCCATTACATACATTCCGTGCAGATATTGATTACGGTACAGCAGAAGCATTAACAACTTATGGTATTTTAGGTATTAAAGTTTGGATCTACAAAGGTGAGGTTTTTGATTACCTCGCAGTTGAAGAAGAGCAAGCGGCACCTAAAAAGCGAAACAGAAGAAGGAAAGGTGAGTAATCATGTTGCAACCAAAACGTACTAAATTTAGAAAAATGCGTAAAGGTCGTAACCGAGGCGTTGCGGCAGCAGGTAATAAAGTTGATTTTGGCGAATTTGGCTTAAAATCTACTGAAAATGGTCGCATTAATGCTCGTGAGATCGAAGCAGCTCGTCGTGCGATTACTCGTTATATTCGTCGTGGTGGTAAAGTTTATATTCGTGTATTCCCGGATGTTCCAATTACTGGTAAACCATTAGAAGTTCGAATGGGTAGTGGTAAAGGTAACGTTGAGTATTGGGTAGCGAAAGTTCAACCAGGTCGTGTGCTTTTTGAAATTGAAGGTGTCACTGAATCTGTTGCTCGTGAAGCATTTAGACTTGCTTCTGCAAAACTATCTGTTAAAACAGCGTTTGCTGAACGTACAGTTCTTTAATAGTTGAGGTATTCATGACTAAAGTAACGAAAGCAGCTCAATTAAGAGATAAGTCTGTTAATGAGTTAAGAGAAGAAAAACTTCAGTTGCAACGTGGTTTATTTAACCTTCGTATGCAAAAAGCAACTGGTCAACTAGCAAAATCTCACCAGTTCAACGAATCTCGTAAACAAATCGCGAGAATTAATGCGGTGATTGGTGAAAAAGAAGAGGGTGGTAAATAATGACTGCTGCTATTGAACAACAACATGCTCGTACTGTAATTGGTACAGTGGTTTCAAATAAAAGTGATAAAACCATTACTGTGTATGTAGAAAGATTGGTAAAACATCCTAAGTATCAAAAATACATTAAGCGTTCTACTAAATTCTATGCTCATGATGAAGCAAATACATGCAACATCGGTGATATCGTTGAGATAAAACAAGTACGTCCTATTTCTAAGAAAAAAACTTGGGATTTAGTTCGTGTAGTTGAAGAGTCGAGAGGTTAATAATGATTCAGACGCAAACAGTTTTAGATGTAGCTGACAACTCTGGTGCACGTAAAGTTATGTGTATCAAGGTTCTTGGTGGATCACATCGTCGATATGCAACCGTTGGGGATGTTATTAAGGTTTCTGTTAAAGAAGCTATTCCTCGTGGCCGTGCAAAAAAAGGTGATGTGTATAATGCGGTTGTCGTAAGAACTCGTAAAGGTGTTCGTCGTCAAGATGGTTCACTCATCAAATTTGATGGCAACGCTGCTGTTCTTCTTAATAATAACTTGGATCCAATCGGAACTCGTATTTTTGGACCAGTAACTCGTGAGTTACGTGGTGACAAGTTTATGAGAATTATTTCGCTTGCTCCTGAAGTTATCTAATAAAGAGGGTTATTGAATATGACAAAAATCCGTAAAGGTGATGAAGTTGTAGTAATCGCAGGAAGTAGTAAAGGCCATCGCGGTACTGTTCTTGAAGTAAAAGACGGACGTGTAAAAGTAGCTGGAGCTAATAAAGTAATTAAGCACGTTAAACCAAATCCACAATTAGGTGTTGAAGGTGGTAAGGTTGAGCAAGAGTCGTTTATCGATCTTTCAAACGTGATGATTTATAATCCTGAGACGAAAAAACAAGATAAAATCAAGATCGAAGCAACTGAAGAAAAACGTGAAAACGGAAAAACTAAAGTTATTCGTGAAAGAGTTTTCAAATCAACAAATAAAAAAGTTGGCTAGTTAAAATACTTTTGGTATTATAGCCAACTCGTTTTATAAATAATTACAGTGCCAAACAGGATGTATCGCATTAAAAGACATATCCGTTTGGCATTAAGGAATATCATGAAAGCAAGATTAAAGCAGTATTATGATGAAGTCGTAGTACCAAAACTCATTGAAGAGTTTGGTTACGCTAATCCAATGGAAGTTCCGAAAATCACTAAGATCTCATTAAATATGGGTGTTGGTGAAGCGGTGCTTGATAAAAAAGTTATGGATAATGCAGTGGCAGAAATGACTGCAGTTTCCGGTCAGAAAGCGCAAGTAACGCTTTCAAGAAAATCAGTTGCTGGTTTTAAAATCCGTGATGGTTGGCCTGTAGGTTGTCGTGTGACTCTGCGTCGTACAACTATGTATGAGTTTTTAGACCGTTTAGTGAATATCTCTTTACCCCGCGTAAGAGACTTCCGTGGCGTGAGCGCTCGCTCATTCGATGGTCGTGGAAACTATAACTTCGGTATAAAAGAGCAAATCGTTTTCCCTGAAATCGAATATGAAAAAGTTGATGCGGTTCGCGGTATGGATATTAGTATTGCAACTACAGCGAAAACTGACGCAGAAGCAAAAGCTCTTTTAAGTGCTTTTAACTTCCCTTTTCGTAATTAATTATAGAGCAGGAAATTATGGCTAAAGTATCAATGGTTAATCGCGAGAAAAAGCGTACTGAGTTAGTAGCTAAGTATGCTGAGAAGCGCGAGCAATTAAAAAAAATTATCGTTAGTGTAGAAACATCAGCTGAAGAGAAAGAAGCTGCTGTTGTTGCACTTCAAAAGTTACCAAGAGATTCTTCTCCTTCTAGACGTCGTAGACGTTGTAGTATTACGGGCAGACCACATGGTGTATACCGTAAATTTGGTCTTGGACGAAACAAGTTGAGAGAAATCACTATGCGTGGTGATATTCCAGGCTTAAGAAAATCTAGCTGGTAGGAGAATTAATAAATGAGTATGCATGACCCAATTTCAGATATGTTGACACGCATTCGTAATGCGCAAACTTCTGAAAAAGTAAGTGTTGAGATTCCATTCTCAAGCTTAAAAAAATCTATCGCGGACGTTCTTCTTGAAGAAGGTTATATTTCAGGAATTGAAATCGTAGGCGATAAAGCTTCAAATAAAATGTTAGTTTTAGCATTAAAATACTATCAAGGCAAAGCTGTTATTGAGCGTATTGAAAGAGTAAGTAAGCCTAGCTTACGTGTATATCGCGATAAAAATAGTCTTCCACAAGTGTTGGGTGGCTTAGGTGTTGCGATTGTTTCTACTTCACAAGGCATGATGACTGACCATAAAGCGAGAACATTATCGCTTGGTGGTGAAGTGATCTGCGTTGTAGCTTAATAAGGAGGCTAGAATGTCACGTGTAGCTAAACAACTCATCGTTGTTCCAGCAGGAGTTGAAATTACTGTTTCTGGTAATAATGTAAAAGCAAAAGGACCTAAAGGTGAGCATTGTCTTCAATTGCATTCATCTGTAGGTGTAAAACAAGAAGGTAACGAGTTACAAATCGTTCCTGACTTGGAGCAAAGCAAAGGTAGTTATGCTATCGCTGGTACAATGCGTTCACTTTTAAGTAACTTAGTGATCGGTGTATCTGAAGGTTTTGAGAGAAAATTAATCTTAAACGGTGTTGGATATCGTGCAGCAGCACAAGGTTCAAATTTGAATCTTACACTTGGTTTTTCTCATCCAATCGTTCATGCAATGCCTGAAGGTATTACTTGTGAAACTCCTACACAAACAGAAGTTGTGATTAAAGGTGTTGATAAGCAAGTAGTAGGTCAGGTTGCGGCTAAGATCAGAGCGTATAGACCACCTGAGCCATATAAAGGCAAAGGCGTTCGCTATTCTGACGAAGTTGTTTCATTGAAAGAAGTTAAGAAAAAATAGGTGAGAACGATGAAAAAAAGAGATGCAAGATACAGAAGAAGCCTAAAAGCTCGTATCAAAATGAGAGAGTTAAAGGTTGATCGTTTAACTGTACATAGAACTCCAAGACACATCTATGCTCAAGTGATTAGTGGATGTGGAAGTAAAGTTTTAGCTGCTAGCTCAACGCTTGTAGCTGATGTTAAATCTCAGATCAAAGGTACTGGTAACGTTGATGCTGCTATTGCTGTAGGTAAAGATATCGCAGCTAAAGCTAAAGCAGCTGGTGTTACAAATGTTGCTTTCGATCGTTCAGGATTTAAGTATCATGGCCGCGTTAAAGCTCTAGCAGATGCAGCTAGAGAAGCTGGATTAGAGTTTTAATAAGGAAGGAAATAAATGACTACAAAAGTTGAAAATCAAGGTGTAGCTGCTGCTACAGATGGTTACCAAGAGAAGCTTGTTACAGTTAATAGAGTATCTAAAACTGTAAAAGGTGGTAGACAATTTGCATTTGCTGCATTAACAGTTGTTGGTGATGGTAATGGTAAAATTGGTTACGGCTATGCAAAAGCTAAAGAAGTTCCAGCTGCTATTAAAAAGTCTATTGAGCAAGCAAAACGTAATATTAAGAATGTTTCACTTAATGGTGGTACACTTCAATATTCGGTAACAGGTGTTCATAACGCAGCGCGTGTTTACATGCAACCAGCTTCTGAAGGTACAGGAGTAATTGCAGGTGGAGCAATGCGTGCAGTATTTGAAGTTGCTGGTGTAACTGATGTTTTAGCGAAATGCCAAAACTCACGTAATCCAGTAAACGTTGTGCAAGCAACTATTAAGGGATTAGCATCGATGCAAACTCCTGAAGAGATTGCTGCTAAACGTGGGAAATCTGTTGAAGAGATTAGAGGATAAGTTATGACACAGAAAACTGTTAAAGTAACTCTTATCAAGAGCACAAATAGCCGTTTGCAATCACATCGTGATTGTGTGAAAGGCTTAGGTTTACGCCGCCTTCACCATACAGTTGAGGTGCAAGCGACCCCTGAAAATATGGGGATGATTAATAAAGTAGCTTACTTGCTTCGTGTCGAGTAGTTGGATAGGTATACAAATGAAATTAAATACATTAAAACCTGCGATTGGTAGTAAAACTGACAAAAGACGTGTTGGTCGTGGTTGTGGATCAGGCTTTGGTAAAACAGCTGGTCGCGGTCATAAAGGTCAGCATTCTAGATCAGGTGGTTACCATAAGGTAGGATTTGAGGGTGGACAACAACCATTACAGAGAAGACTTCCAAAAGTTGGATTTAATTCTCAAATTGGTCTTGTGACGGTTGAGATTCCATTATCAGCGCTCAATAAAGTTGCTGGAAATGAGATCACGTTTGCTTCATTGGTTGATAGCAATATTATTCCTGCAAAATACACGCGTGCGAAAGTAATGCTTTCAGGTGAGATTAATAAAGCGGTTACCTTAAAAGGTATTCATGTTACTAAAGGGGCTAAGGCGGCTATTGAAGCTGCTGGCGGTTCTGTCGAAGAGTAAATATGCAAAAAAATCAAATAGGGTCTAGTAACCTCGGACGTTTCTCGGGACTTTTGTCAAGACTATGGTTTTTAGTCTTGGCATTAGTTGTGTATAGGATTGGGGTATATATTACTCTTCCTGGAATTGATGCTGTAACATTATCTACTGTTATGGAGCAACAAGGACAGCAGGGTGGTATATCTGCAATGATAAACCTCTTCTCGGGTGGGGCATTTGAGAAGATGTCTGTATTTATGTTGGGTGTAATGCCTTATATTACGGCGTCAATTGTTATTCAGATGTTATCTGTTGTGTATGCACCGCTAGAGCAATTGAAGAAAGAAGGGGATGCGGGTCGTAGAAAAATGACTCAATATACTCGTTACTTAACGATTGTTTTTGGGGTTGTACAGGGAATCGTATATTCTATTGCAATTATGAATGGTGGATTTGTGAATGCGGAGTTGGTGGTTATACCTCCAGTACTCTTCGTGACTCTATCAACATTAACACTCGTTACAGGTACGATGTTTTTGGTGTGGTTAGGGGAACAAATTACAGAAAGAGGTATCGGTAACGGTATTTCAATGATCATTTTTGCAAGTATTTTGATGGGTGTACCTTCTTCGGTTGCTTTCCTATTTGAAACTGCTACCACCCAAGGTGGCGCAATGTGGTTGTTAATTGTTGTTTTATTCTTGTTAGTATTAGCGACAATCTTCGCGATTGTATTTATTGAGCGTGGTCAGCGCCGAATTACAATTCAATACGCAAGAAGACAGCAAGGCAGAATGATGTCAGTTGGTAATCAGACTAATCATTTGCCATTAAAACTCAATATGTCGGGAGTTATACCGGCAATCTTCGGTTCGGCATTCCTATCGTTTGTTTTTACCATTAGTACCGGTTTAAGCAAAATTAATGTGCCAGAATTGACTGACGCGGATACAGGGCTTTGGGGGAGCTTTAGCTATTATGTATCCTTGACACTTAATAAGCTCGGATTTTACGGAGTTAAATACTTCTCTATAGGGCAACCTGCATACATGATTTTATTTGCAGTGTTGATCATCTTCTTCTGTTTCTTCTACACTGCTTTGCAGTTTAACTCTAAAGAAACAGCAGAAAATCTTAAGAGAAATGGTGGCTTCATACCAGGGATTCGTCCAGGAATTCATACCTCGCAATATTTAGATAGAGTATTAACGCGTATCACGCTTTGGGGATCGCTATACATTACTATTATCTGTTTATTGCCTGAATTCTTTAATGGTATTAGTCCAGTACAAATGTACTTCGGTGGTACTTCAATCTTAATCGCAGTAGTTGTTGTGATGGATTTAGTGACACAAATTCAAGCCTTGTTAATGTCTCAGCAGTATGAGTCTTTAATGAAGAAAGCAAATATTAGTTCAGCATTGAATGGTACCCCACCAAACTTTTAGTAAAATTATCGGAGTTATAAATGAAAGTAAGAGCGTCGGTTAAAAAAATATGCCGCAAATGTAAGATTGTAAAACGTAGTGGAGTTGTTCGTGTGATTTGTGAAGATGGTAGACACAAACAACGTCAAGGCTAATAATATTGAGTAAATTTAAATTATCATGTAGAATAATCTGCTGATATGATTTTAGGATAGGTTTTATATGGCACGTATAGCAGGTATCAATATACCAGTACAAAAGCATGTGATCATTTCACTGCAATCTATTTATGGTGTTGGTCCAACTCGCGCAGCAGCAATCTGTGTTGCAGCAAATGTTGATCCAACGACAAAAGTAAAAGACTTAACAGATGAGCAAGTTGATGCACTTCGTGCGCAAGTAGGCGAGTATGTTGTTGAAGGGGACTTACGTCGTGAAGTTTCTTTAAATATCAAGCGTTTGATGGATCTTGGTTGTAACCGTGGTATCCGTCATCGTCGTAGCTTACCTTTAAGAGGACAACGCACAAAAACTAATGCGCGTACTCGTAAAGGTCCAAGAAGACTTGTTAAATAATTTGTTAGGGAAATTTTAAAATGGCAAAACCTTCAGTTAAAACGCGTAAGCGCGTTAGAAGAAGTGTTGTTGACGGTATTGCGCACGTTCAAGCGTCGTTCAACAATACAATCGTGACTATCTCTGATCGTCAAGGAAATGTTTTATCTTGGGCAACAGCGGGTGGTTCAGGCTTCCGTGGTTCAAGAAAATCTACTCCATTTGCAGCACAGGTTGCAGCTGAAAGAGCTGGTACTGTAGCGCAAGAATACGGTCTTAAAAATTTAGACGTGAATGTAAGTGGTCCTGGTCCAGGCCGTGATTCAGCAGTTCGTGCACTTAGTGCGATTGGCTACAAAATCACTAGTATCTCTGATGTGACACCTATTCCACACAATGGTTGTCGCCCGCCTAAAAAGCGCAGAGTGTAATTAAATTTTTAAGGAGTATAGATAGTCATGGCACGTTATATTGGCCCAAAATGTAAATTAGCAAGACGTGAAGGTGTAGATCTTCATTTGAAATCTAGCGCACGTTCTTTCGAATCTAAATGTAAGCATGACAAAGCACCTGGTCAGCACGGTTCTAAACCGGGCAGAACATCAGACTATGGTCTTCAGTTACGCGAAAAACAAAAATTAAAAAGAATCTATGGTTTGTTAGAGAAACAATTCCATCGTTACTATAAAGAAGCTGACCGTCGTAAAGGTTCAACAGGTGAAAACCTTCTTGAAATCTTAGAATGCCGTTTAGATAACGTAGTTTATCGTATGGGATTTGCTACAACTCGTGCTGAAGCGCGTCAAGTAGTAAGTCATAATTCTATTTTAGTAAATGGACAGAAGGCAAATATTCCTTCATTCCAACTAAAAGCAGGGGATGTTGTATCAGTTAGAGAACGCTCTAAGAAACAAGCTCGTATTGCTCATGCTTTAGATTTAGCTGAAGCTAACGGCCTTGTTGACTGGGTATCAGTTGATAAAACAAAAATGGAAGGCGAATTCAAACGAGTTCCTGAACGTTCAGATTTACCAGCAGATATTAACGAGTCATTAGTTGTAGAGTTGTACTCAAAATAATAAGCATATTGGTTTTATTTCGTTCCTTCTTATTATTTTAGATCAATCGGGTAAGTACATATGGCTTTAAATGAGTTGTTAACTCCACGTATCGTGGAGATCAAAACCGACGAAAACCACTTCTCTGAAATCGCGTTGGAGCCTCTTGAGAGGGGCTTCGCGCATACATTAGGGAATGCACTTCGTCGTATTCTGCTATCTTCAATGCCAGGCGCAGCGATTACAGAATGTGAAATTGAAGGTGTTTCTAAAGAATATTCCGCAATTCCAGGAATGCATGAGGACGTAATCGACCTTTTGCAAAACTTGAAAGGTATTGCCATTATTCTTCATGATGCACCAGAAGCCTACATCACTTTAGAGAAAAAAGGTAAAGGTGTAATTACAGCAGGAGATCTTGAAATTCCTCATAATGTGGAAATTGTGAATCCTGAGCATGTAATCGCGAACCTTACTTCAAGCGGATCTTTAAAAATGCGTTTGAAAGTAGAAAGTGGTCGAGGCTATAGCACAGCAGCTAATCGTGAAAACGAAGCTGGGGATAGCGCTTCAATTGCTCTTGGTTTATTTAAGTTAGACACGACGTTCAGTCCTGTTAATCGCGTAAGCTACCGTGTTGAAACAGCACGTGTTGAGCAACGTACAGACTTAGATAAATTGGTAATTGCGTTAGAAACTAATGGGACATTAGACCCAGAACAAGCAATTCGTAACGCGGCGACTATTCTTCATGAGCAATTAAGTGTTTTTGTTGATCTTAAGCCAATGCCAGAAGAAGAGCCTGTTGAGGAAGAACCAGAGTTCGAAATAGATCCTACGCTATTGAGACCTGTTGATGATTTAGAGTTAACTGTTCGATCTGCAAACTGTCTGAAAGCAGAGAGTGTGTATTATATCGGTGATCTGATTCAGAAAACAGAAACAGAGCTACTTAAAACACCTAATCTTGGTAAAAAATCATTAACAGAGATTAAAGATGTGTTGGCGCAATATGGATTATCATTAGGGATGACGCTAGATAACTGGCCACCACCTAACTTAGATACATCTAAGCCACCAGCATAATTTAATTAATTGAATAGGAAGTATTACAATGCGTCATCGTAAAGCAGGTCGTGCATTTAGTCGCACCTCAGCACATAGAAAAGCTATGTTCAAAAATATGTCTGTATCTATTCTTGAGCATGAAATTATCAAAACAACCCTTCCAAAAGCGAAAGAGCTCCGCGGTGTAGTTGAGCCTTTAATCACGCTTGCGAAGGTTGATACAGTAGCAAACCGTCGTAAAGCATTTGCTGAACTTAGATCACGTGAAATGGTTACTAAACTTTTCGAAGTTTACGGCCCACTTTGCAAAGATCGTAACGGTGGTTACTTACGTATCATGAAATGTGGTTTCCGTCCTGGAGATAATGCTCCAATGGCATATATTGAATTTGTAGATCGCCCAGCGACAACAAACGAAGCTGATGCCAGCTAAACCATAAATTATTATATTAGCCGGTTATTGTTATAGCCGGCTTTTTTATTTGACGGTCAGAAATATGGATTTTTTCTTTTATAAAGATTCACATAATATCTCTAAAGAGCCCAGAGTCGTAACAATTGGTGCATTTGATGGGATTCATTTAGGTCATCAGAAGTTACTTCGCCGATTAAATAAGTTAGCAGAGGAATTTCCTGATGCTAAGCGAACTCTCATTACATTTGAGCCATTGCCTCATGAGTTTTTTCTTGAAGAGAAGGCGCCTGAGAGAATTATGTCTTTAAAAGAGAAATTAATATTTTTAGAGCAGAGTCATCTTGTTGATGAAGTGATTATCATGCCGTTTACTTCTAAATTAAGTGAGCAATCTCCTGAGGATTTTATTCAAGACTTTTTAGTCAATGATCTCAATATTCAAGGGGTTGTTGTTGGCGATGATTTTCGTTTCGGGGCAAAGGCTGCTGGATCATTTGAAGATTTGTTGGAATCTGCTGAGAAGTTTAACTTTAAGGTGGTGAAAGAAGATTATTATTTCATAGGTGGTGTCAGGGTTTCTTCAACGCTCATTCGAGATGCTTTAAAAGCTACGAATTTTAATCAAGCTGAGCTCTATTTAGGAAGACCTTTTGAGATTACGAGCCGAGTGGTTTATGGTAATCAATTAGCTAGAAAGCTTGGAACAGCAACGATTAACCTCCCATTGAAACGAATAAAACCCCTGTTTACAGGTGTTTATAATGTTCGAGCGAAACTATGCAGTAGTGGTGAGTTATTTAATGGTGTAGCAAATATTGGCTATCGACCAACCGTCAATGGCGTAAAACCAAATTTAGAAGTACACTTACATGATGTTAATCGCCAGCTATATGGAGAAACATTTAACATTGAGTTTCTATCAAAGATTAGAGACGAAAAACGATTTGAGAATATCGAAGCTTTAAAGACACAAATTTTAGCGGATGCAGAAGCTTCGAGAGATTATTTCAATATTCAGAAGTAGGATATGAACGTGAGTAAAGTAACTAAAAATGAAGAAAAAAATGATCACGTATATCGTGATACATTAAATTTACCAGAAACAGAATTCCCAATGAGAGGGAATCTTCCAAAACGTGAACCTGATTTTATAGAATATTGGGATAACATAGACCTTTATCACAAACAGCGTGAGATTTTTGAAGGTAAACCAAAGTTTATTCTTCATGATGGTCCTCCGTATGCGAATGGTGCGATCCATTTGGGTCATGCTGTGAATAAAGTTTTAAAAGACATTATCGTGAAATCTCGTGGGCAATTAGGATTTGATTCTCCTTATGTTGCGGGTTGGGATTGTCATGGTTTACCGATTGAGCTCGTTGTTGAAAAAACATACGGTAAAGTGGGTGAAAACTTAACGCCAGCAGAATTTAGAGCGAAATGCCGTGAATTTGCAGCATCTCAGATTGATATTCAAGCTGCAGGATTTAAGCGTTTAGGGGTTTTATCTTATGAAGAGAAACCTTACTTAACAATGAATCAAGATACTGAAGCGGATATCGTTTTAGCGCTTAAAGAGATTGTGAATAAAGGGCACTTAGAAAAAGGTGCAAGACCTGTTAACTGGTGTTTAGATTGCGGATCTTCTTTAGCTGAAGCTGAAGTAGAATATGCAGATAAAGTTTCATTAAGTATCGATGTGGCATTCCCTGTTGTGGATACGGCAGAGCTTTCTAAGCGTATTGGTCATCCTGTTGCAGATAATGCTGCGGTTGTGATTTGGACAACCACTCCTTGGACATTGCCGGGAAATGCAGCGGTTTCTGCACATGAAGACTTTATCTATGTATTAGTGGATAAAGATGGTCAGCAACTCTTAATTGCAAGAGATTTAATAGAAGAACTTGAGAAAAACTGGGATTGCAAATTAGCGATCTTAGCTGAATTTGAAGGTAAGCAATTAGAGAATCTTCTCTTGCAACATCCTATTGAAGATAAGCATGTTCCTGTAATTTTAGGGGATCACGTAACGCTTGATGCCGGAACAGGATTTGTTCATACGGCGCCGGCACATGGTGAAGAAGACTATGCGGTTGCGCTTAAATATGGTCTCGATTTTGAAAATCCAGTATTAGGTAATGGTGCCTATAGTGCAACAACACCTGTTTTTGCTGGCAAAAATATTCGCGGAATTGAGCCGGAAATGCTTCAATTCTTAACCGATAAAGGCATTTTGATTCATAGCGTGAAAATTAATCATAGCTATGCGCATTGTTGGAGACATAAAACACCAACTATTTACCGTGCAACGCCACAATGGTTTATCAGCATGGATAATAAAGGTCTTCGTAAAGAAGTTTTAGAAGAAATTGATCAGATCCAATTTATTCCATCATGGGGACGTGAGCGTCTTTATGGCATGATTGAAGGTCGTGGAGATTGGTGTATTTCTCGTCAACGTTATTGGGGGGTTCCAATTCCTTTCTTTATTCATAAAGAGAGCGGAGAATTGCATCCAAGAACAGACGAATTGATGCAAGAAGTGTCCGATCGTATTCGTAAAGATGGGTTAGAAGCATGGTTTGGCGCATCTGTTGAAGATTATTTAGATGCAAATGAGGCAGCTGATTATCAGAAAAACACCGATACATTAGATGTATGGTTTGACTCTGGAACAACACATTTCAGCGTATTAGCACGCCGTCCTGAACTTGCATATCCGGCAGATCTTTATCTTGAAGGATCAGATCAGCATCGTGGTTGGTTTAACTCATCGATTATTACTTCGGTAGCGATTAATGGCGTTGCGCCATATAAAGCGTTATTGACGCACGGTTTTACGGTAGATGCGAAAGGCCGTAAGATGTCTAAATCTTTAGGCAATGGTATTGAGCCGGCCGATGTCATTAACAAAATGGGTGCAGATGTGCTTCGTCTTTGGGTATCATCGACAGATTATCGTGGAGAAATTCCAGTATCTGATGAGATCTTAAAACGTACTTCAGAAACCTATCGCCGTATTCGTAATACTGTTCGTTTCTTGTTAGCGAATACGAATGAATTTGATATTGCGAAAAATGGCGTTCCATATGATGAAATGTTACCGCTTGATCGTTGGATTGTTGCAAGAGCGCTCGAAACTCAAGAAGAGATTAAAGAAGCGTATTTAGAATACTCATTCCATAATGTGTATCAAAAATTACAATACTTCTGCTCGATTGATCTTGGTAGTTTCTATCTCGATATCATTAAAGATAGACAATACACGGCATCAAAAGATTCATTAGCAAGACGTTCAGCGCAAACAGCGTTATATCATGTGTTAGAAGCATTGATTCGTTGGATGGCGCCAATCTTAAGCTTTACAGCTGAAGAAGTATGGTTAGCAATGCGTGAACGTGGGAATGAGCGTTTAGAATCTGTATTCTTAACAGAATTCTATGATGGTTTAGCGCCATTAGAAGATTCAAGTGCATTTAATACAGAATTCTGGAATAAGCTTTTAGCGATTCGTGGTGAAGCTGCGAAACAGATCGAAGTATTACGTTCTGAAGGAAAAGTAGGATCAGCACTTCAAACGCGTATTACTGTTTATGCAACGGAAGATCTCTATCAAGAAATTGCTAAATTAGAAGATGAGTTACGTTTTGTATTACTTTCATCTTATGCAGAGATTAAACCATTTGCGGAACGTGAAGCATCATTAGATGAGTATCAACTCAATGATGATAAATTCTCAGTATCAGTGGATGTTCTTTCTGATGAAGAGTACAAAAAATGTGTGAGATGCTGGCATCATCGTGAAGAAGTAGGGCATAATCCCGCGCATCCAGAGCTCTGTGATCGCTGTGTGGAAAACGTCACAACTGATGGTGAAAGTCGTCATTATGCATAAGGTTAATTCTAACCAAGGAAGACCAGTAAACATGTTTTACTGGTCTCTCTTTATCATATTCGGCGTGATTCTAGATTTTGGAACAAAATATGCGGCAGAACGTCTGCTGTTATATGGGGAGCCTATTCCGGTGTTACCGGGATTACTCAATTGGACTTTAGCTTATAATCCCGGTGCTGCTTTTAGCTTTTTAGCAGATCAAGCAGGTTGGCAACGTTGGTTTTTTATTGGCATAACGTTAGTCATTATTGTCGTGCTATTTATTTGGATTAAGCGAACAGAAAAAGTGGAAAAAATGCTCCGCTTTGGCTTGGCATGTATTATGATTGGAGCTATTGGAAATTTAATTGATCGTGTATTTTTAGGACATGTAATCGACTTTATTCATGTCTATTACGGCGATCGACATTTTCCAATTTTTAATGTTGCAGATATCTTTGTAACATCTGGGGTCGGATTGATTATTTTATCGTCTTTTACGGAAAAAAAACGAAAGCTTTCCCATAATCAATCGTCATAATTTCATTAATATTAGAACGGTAGGATTTAGAAAATGGCCGATGAAAAGTCTACGCTAGATAAGATCTTAGAACATAATCGTGAGTTTGTAGATTCTAAAGAGTATGACAATCTTTGTACGGATAAATACCCCAATAAGCAGATCGCAATATTAACGTGCATGGATGCGCGTATTGTGGAACTTCTGCCTAAAGCAATGGGAATCCGAAACGGGGATGCGAAAATTATTAAAAATGCCGGAGCTTTGATCAGCCATCCTTGGGGCGCAGTTATGCGAAGCCTTTTGGTGGCGGCACTTGAATTTAATGTGAAAGAGATCATGGTTGTGGGCCATACGGATTGCGGTATGCGAGGCTTTGATCCAGAGCATCTCTTAGATAAAGCGCGAAAATTTGGTATTACCGATGGTACGATTGAAACTTTAAGAAATTCCGGCATCGATCTTGATGGTTGGCTTCGTGGTTTTGATAATGTTGCCGATAGTGTCCGTTTTACTGTAGACAAGATTCGTAATCATCCTTTAATGCCGGGGCGCGTTGTGGTTCATGGGCTTGTGATTCATCCTACAACAGGAAAGTTGCATACCGTTGTCAATGGTTATGTAGAGAACATTAATTTGCTAGACGAGCAGTATGATAAATCAGTAGAAGGGAATAATGACTAAGAAGATATTTTTAGCGAATCCGAGAGGATTCTGTGCGGGTGTTGATCGTGCTATTAGTATTGTTGAACGAGCATTAGATCTATTTGGTGCACCTATTTATGTGCGTCATGAAGTTGTACATAACAAATATGTGGTCGATACATTAAAAGATCGAGGTGCTATTTTTGTCGATGAATTAGATGAAGTGCCGGATGGTAAAATCGTTATTTTCTCCGCACATGGTGTTTCTAAAGCGGTGCAAGATAATGCGAAAAACCGTGGATTAGAAGTATTTGATGCCACTTGTCCATTAGTGACGAAAGTGCATTTAGAAGTGACCCGTTTTGCAAAAGATGCGATGGATACTGTTCTCATTGGTCACGAAGGACATCCTGAAGTAATCGGAACCATGGGGCAGTTTGATTCGCAATATGGTGGAGAGATTCATCTTATTGAAGATTTAGAAGATGCGGATCAGTTACAGGTTAAAGATCCTTCTAAAATCGCTTATGTGACGCAAACAACCCTTTCTTTAGATGATACTTCGCAAATTATCGATCGACTTCGTGAACGTTTTCCTGAAATTCAAGGACCGAAAAAAAGCGATATCTGCTATGCAACACAAAATCGGCAAGATGCTGTAAAAGTTTTGGCGGAGCAGTGTAGTTTAATCTTAGTAGTGGGTTCTAAAAATAGTTCTAACTCTAATCGTTTACGTGAATTGGCTGAAAAAGAAGGATCAAGCAGTTATCTCATCGATCGAGCAACAGATATTGATCTGTCATGGTTGGACGGCCATACGGATATCGGTGTGACTGCCGGAGCTTCAGCACCAGATGTTTTAGTGCGTGAAGTGATTCAGTATCTGCAAGAGAATGGCTTTACATTAGAAGGCGACATGCCAGGATGTGAGGAAGATATTGTTTTTCCTCTGCCGAAATTATTACGTCCTTCAGAAGAAAATATTTCAGAAATAAATTCTTCAGAAGAAGATTAGATCGCATTTTTCCAAATAATAGATTTGAGTAGATATTGGTTTGAAGCGTGAAATGCGAAGAGAGCTAGATCGATAAATCAGAATAAAAGCGATACAAAAAGCCGAAAAGAAATTATCTCTTTTCGGCTTTTTTATTGTTATATGAGTTTTTTGTGAATCTTGAATGAATTTAAACAGGTTTTTTATAAAGAACCTTCATAAGGAACCTTTACAAGAACTTTTATAAAAACAGAGAAAATGCCGGATTATCATTTTCATCTTCAAAGTGATATCCAAGTTCATCTAAGAAAGATTGGAAAGAACCGTCATCCATGTTTTCTTGTGGTACTTGAATCCCAATGAGTACACGGCCATAATCCGAACCGTGATTGCGGTAATGGAAAAGGCTAATATTCCATCTGCCGGCAAGTGTGGATAAGAATTGTAATAGTGCGCCGGGGCGTTCTGGAAATTCAAATCTGAAGAGCCTTTCATCAACGGCATTGGCTTTTCCGCCCACCATGTGACGAATATGAAGCTTTGCCATCTCATTATCACTAAGATCAATGACTGTTAGGTCGTGAGCTTGTAAGCGTTCGATGATATGCATTTTTTCATCATCGCCTTGAGTGAGCTGTAAACCTACAAAAATAACCGCTTCCTGTGGATTACTATAACGATAGTTAAATTCTGTAATGCTACGTTTGCCAATAATATTGATAAAATTTTGGAAGCTTCCCGGTGTTTCTGGGATTTTTACGGCAATCAGCGCTTCGTTTCGCTCGCCAAGTTCTGTACGTTCAGCAACATGACGTAAGCGTTCAAAGTTGATATTCGCACCACTTAAAATGCCGGCAACATTGGTAAACCCACAGTTAGGATTTTCATGAAGATACTTTTTAATACCGGCAATACTTAAAGCGCCGGAAGGCTCGCTAAGTGCACGCGTATTATTAAAGATATCTTTCATTGCAGCACAGAGTTCATCAGTTGAAACCGTAATAATTTCATCGACATATTTTTGGCAGATTTCAAAGGTTTTTTCGCCCACGAGCTTTACGGCAGTACCATCGGCAAAGGAGCCCACTTGATTAAGTTTGACACGTTTCGCTTCTTCTAATGAAGCCTTCATAGAAGCGGATTCTTCTGGCTCAACACCAATGATTTTACAGTTTGGCGCAATGAATTTTACATAAGCGGCAATACCGGCAATCAGTCCGCCGCCACCGACAGGAATGAAGATTGCGTCTAAATCTGGCTGTTGATCGAGAATCTCTTTACCGATTGTGCCTTGTCCGGCAATCACTGCAGGATCATCAAATGGATGCACAAAACACTTTCCTTCCGTTTGAGAAAGGTAAAGCGCATGTTCATAAGCATCATCAAAGCTATTGCCGTGAAGAATGACGGTTGCGCCCATCTCTTTACATGCATTCACTTTAAGATTCGGTGCTGAAACCGGCATCACGATTGTGGTATTAATATTGAGATGTCTACCACTTAAGGCAACGCCTTGCGCATGATTGCCGGCAGATGCACAGATCACACCGCGTGCGCGTTCTTCTTCGGTTAATTGGAAAATTCGGTTAAATGCGCCACGTATCTTGAAAGAGAAAATCGTTTGTAGATCTTCACGTTTGAGCCAAATATTGCATTTGAGTTGGCGACTTAAAAGATAGAGATGATCTAGTTGCGTGTTTTTCGCAACGTCATAGACGCGAGCGGAGAGGATATCCCGAATTAACGAATTCATGGTGTAATGGACCTTTAGTTGTGACAGAAATAATACCTAAGTAGAACAGAATGCCTTAGCAAGATAGAGGAATCAAGCATTAGTTGAAGGATCTATTTAAATGTTTGTTTAAGTAAAAAGATATTATCTTAGGTAGTATTTTTATCAAAAATTGTCGGGAATTCTTCCGCTCTTATTCGCTAAAAACGCTGTTCAATCTGCTGAATAAAGAAAGAGATGGCTTTAAATAACTCATTATCATGTTGAGAATTATGTTCGGAAGCATGTTCGGAACCTTGATCTTGCAAGGCATTCTCTTGTAATAATGCCGGCAATACAAAAGTGTCGATATCTTGCGATACAGATTTAAAATCCTTGAGGGAAGATTCTTCAAAGAACTGATTGATAAATGCCTCAGAAGCAATCATTGCAGAAATAATCTGCTGTTGTCCTTGAACATTTTGAATGATGTTCGGAATATCTTCTTTCGAGATCGGCATTAAACGAATCTTTTGGAAATTCGGCAATTCCACGGCGTTAAAAAGATCTTGTAATGCCGGCAATATTTTTGGATTCGCAAAACCATCAACATCCATCATAATTGTACGAGTGAAGAAAGGACGAATACTTGTAGGAATGAAATCCCAGTTTTCAAAAGGTCGCTCTCTGATGTTTGTTGCCGATACAGGAAATGTATCGCGCGGCGGATCGACTAATTGCACTTCGATTTGGAAGTGCGTTTCATAGAATGCTTTATCTTGAGGTTCACTGCTGAAAATAAGATCAGGCTCGATATTAAGAGCGGTAAGCGTTTCTTTAAGGCGATCACTCCAAGCTTCCCAGCCATTAGGATAAGAGGGAATGCCATCTTCATTAAAACCATGAATGGTAATGCCGGGAATATGTTGCAGCAATTCTCGTACCCAATTTTCTCGATTGTGTGGCGTTGGAAACCTTGTGAATTGGCTACCGAGATAGAGTTGCCAATCACGAGCGGTTTCATTGCAGACAAAAATATGGAGCTCATCCACCTGTAAGCTAGCAGATAAAATCATGTGAAGATGACCTTGATGTAAGGGGTAAAACTTCCCAACAATTAAACCTGTTTTTTTCATAGATGTATTCATGGATATATTTTTCATAGACAATTTATAGACGTATATATAATCTTTTTTACGATATTAGACAAAGTACCTTAATATTCAGCGCATAGTATAATATCATGATGCCTTAGAGAGATTTTCCTTTATCGGAATTTATAAGAATTTAGAAGACAAGAGAATATATTATGACATCAATACTTACCGGTAGCTTTCTGTGGTCAGGCAGTTTTTACGCCTTATTAATCTACAGTCTTTTTATTCTCATTATTTGTGTTCAAATTATTTATAACACGACAAGCGCTAGTAAAACCTTAGGTTATTTAGTATTGATTGTTTTTTTACCGCTTTTCGGCGTGATTCTCTATCTCTGTTTAGGTGTGAATTATCGTAATAAAGCGATGTATAACAAGAAACTTGAATTCAATGATGCGTTAAAAGCAAAAATTAATGCTTATACGAAAGATATTGAGCAAGATCCGGCATTGCTTGATAACCCTGTCATTGAGCAGTTTAAGCGTTTGGCGCACAGTGTTTCAGTAGAAGATGTGCATTGGATGAGTTTAAATAACGATGCATTGATTCTTGAAAATGGGGAAGGGAAGTATCCGAAGGTTTTGGAAGCGATTGATAACGCCAAAGAGACGATTCATTTTGAATATTATATTGTGCGAAATGATGGTATCGGCAATGAGATTAAAGATCGATTGATCAAAAAAGCGAAAGAAGGCGTTAAAGTTCGCTTTATGTATGATGATTTCGGTAGCAGTAAAATTCGTAAAGAATTCGCTCAAGAGATGCGTGATGCCGGCATTGAAGTCTATGCATTTAGAAAGCTCTTCTTTATCTTCTGGGCAAATCGCGTAAATTATCGAAACCACCGTAAAATTATTGTGATTGATGGGCGCGTGGGATTTGTTGGTGGGATTAATATTGGCGATGACTATATTAACGTGCCGGGAAGTGGCAAGCCGATCTTAAGAGACATGCATGTGCGTTTGGAAGGCTACAGTTGCTATGCGCTTCAACATATCTTTTTATCCGATTGGAATTTCTGCTCGAAACAAAAAATTGAGCCAAATGCCGAGTTATTTCCTACGGCGATAGAAAAAGATAAAGGCACGATTCCAGTGCAGATTGTGGCAAGTGGTCCGGATTCTGTTGAGCCTTATATCATGAATTCGATTATTCAGGCGATTGCACTTGCAGAGAAAGAAGTGTTGATTACAACGCCGTACTTTATTCCGACTGAACAAATTCTCTCGATGTTGAAAATCGCGGCAAGAAGTCAGGTAACGGTCAAACTATTAGTGCCGGAACATACAAACTCATGGCTAGTGCGTATGGCAAGTCGCGCACTTTATTTAGATCTGCTTCGTGCTGGCGTTGAAATATATCATTATCAGAAAGGCTTAATTCACGCTAAAACGAGCGTTTATGATAGAAGCTTATCGATGATTGGCACGGCAAATATGGATATTCGTAGCTTTGATCTAAACTTTGAAGTGAATGCAATTATGTATGATCGAGAGTTTTCGGAGAAAATGACAGCGCAGTTCTATGAAGATTTAGAAAGCTCTGTGCAAGTCACATTAGAAGAGTGGGAAAAAAGGCCAAAACATAAGGTATTTGCCGATAAGTTTGTTTACTTAGCATCTTCATTGCTTTAGTTTAAAATAGATTTCTTAAGGGCTGGAATTGGAATAGCCTAATAAAAAAACGATCATATCATTATGATCGTTTTTTTTGTTTAATCGCTTTTGTCTCAATCTTTGTATGAATCTATATACGTATCTTAATATATAGATATGTATATGGATTAATGATCTTCAAGAAGTTCTCTGTATTTTATAGCCCGAGTTTTTGCCGTAAAAAGGACTTTTCTGCAATATTGAAGCTCGTCAGATTTTTACGTAAAAGAAATTGCAGTGTGACTAAACCACTATTAGGTTTAAATCGATTGCCATCGAGCAGAGCGATTTCTACTTCTTTGGGAGAAAGATGATAGAAATCTTCCACTTCGCCATCATTAATGACCGGTGTAAATTCTTCCGGCAAGGGCAGATCAAACATAAAGATGCATTCGTTACGAATCGTATTTTCATGTTCGGTAAGATAGTTGAAATGCGAGATAAAGTGAAGGTTTTCAGTAAGGTTTTTCGGCACTTTCGCCTCTTCCATGGCTTCTCTTTTTGCTGTTTCTAGTGGGTTTTCCCCATAACTTAAACCGCCGGCTGCAAGATTATCTAATTTATGAGGTTCAATAAATTTGAGCTTGGAGCGTTTAGCAATCCACAATTTTCCGATAGATTTTTTTTCTTGAGAATATTGATATCCATTAATATGGACACCAAAAACTCTAAACCCTAAAAATGGTGCAACACCTCGCTCGATTGTAAAGAGTGCATTTTGAAGATCTGAACTAGGATAATAGATGCCGTAAGCTTCATCCCGCCAATTTTGGACGATACTGTTTTTTTTAAGAAATAGGGAAAATTCTGCTAATAATTCGTTTCTCGATTCAAAAGAGCTTTGAAGAAAATATGCTGTAAAAATAACCCTTTCTTGTTCAATCAAAAATAGTTGTGGGAAATAACGAAGAACAGGGAGATTTTCCCGATAAACCCAACCAATCTGCTCATCGTGAAACTGAAGAGGTAGGTAAGATTGTAAGTTGGGTTTTGGGAGGTATTGAAATAGTGTTTCAAACATTGAGTGTATTTTTATCGGCGAGCGCTTTGAGAAAGGCTTTGTGATAGTTGATCTGCAATAGATTGTAACGCTTTGTTATAAGCGATCACGCCACCTTCAGCATCATAGGTTGTACTAGGCTCTTGCTTTGAAAGGCTGATGGAGCGAATAATACGATTTGTACTATTATTCACAAGTCTTGCCTGAAGTTTTAAAACAACGTGGCTACTTTTATCTGCTTCATTAAAGAATTGGTTCATTTCAATAATTGTGACATCTAATCGATATTGTGTAGAAACACTATTGGGTGCCATCACAACATATTGGAAGAGATTACGAGCTTCTAGATCTTGCGTAATAGCCGCTTGCAACATTTGTGGCGGTGGAGCTACCCAATCACTTTTTGTGAAGCTCTCTATTTCATTTTTAGAGCGACTATATTGCATATCTGTGGATAGCTTATTGAGGGATCTAATTTGTGAAATAGAAAGAGAAGGTAACTTAGCATCACTCGCAATGATGTTTTGGGTATCTGTTGATAAAATATAGCTTTTCTTTACCGGTGCTGAAGCACAGGCAGTCAAAAATAGTGCTAAGACAGTGATGAAAGTAATTTTTTTTGTAAGATTCATGTTGAGTCATCTCCTTATGAACTAAGGCGGTATTAATGATTAATGTTGTATGATTGATTGTAATCAGTCGATATAACACATCCATGTTTTTATAAAATGATGGTGCTGTATATCGAGCTGTGATTGATCTATGATCACTATTCTCCAGGACCTGCTTGTTGTTTTGGTTTTCCAAGAATCAGGGAGTTAGGTTGTGCTTCTAATTCTTGCATAAAGAGAGAGAAGTTATAGAGTGCATTTTCAAGCGCCGGGAAGATATTTTGTAAGTTTCCATCAGCCTCTTGTCCTAAACTGTCCCATGAGCTAAGGGTAGCTTGAGCGGCATCTAAAGAGATATTTAATTTACCCGCCAATAGTTCTAACTCTTGAGTTGATCCTTGTAAGAAGTCTGCAAATGAAGCAATCGATTTCGCAGCTTCTTCTACTTGCGGTTTAATCGCAGCAATTGTTTCCGTGGTTTCATCTGTCAAAGTATTAAACTTACCGCCCGCTTGAGCAAGATCTGCAGTAAAGATGTCAGTATTACTGAGGATTTGACTAAAATGGTTAATGTTTTGAGTCGTGAGTATCGTGCCCATTTTGTTGGAAAGATCCGTTAAAGAATGAGTGATATTATTGAGAGCATCATCTAAACGTCTAGAGAGAGAAGCGCCATTTTGAATCGTTGGAATAGGATCTACTTTAGTCGGTAATAGAGGGCCTGCAGCCACTGTGCCACCTGTAAGACTAACATTAATTAAACCTGTAATACCACGTCCCATTAACACGGCTGTCGTATCTTTTTTGATAGGAGTACCAACATCAATATTCAGGAAAATCGTTACAAAGCTTGGGTCAGTATCATCTAGTTGCATAGATGCGACTTTTCCGACATTCACGCCCTTGTAATCAACAGGAGAGTTTACAGAGAGCCCAGATACTGATTCATTTGTAATAACTTTATATTCAACAGTACTGACATTCTCAAAACCGCTTGTCAGCCAGATGATTAGTGCAATTAAACAAGCTAGAAAACCGAGGACGAATACCCCAACGACTGTGTAATTAAATTTGTGTTCCATATGCCTCTCCCGCTGCTCGGCCACGCGGACCTTGGAAGTAATGTTGAATTAAAGGATTAGTATCATTGACAAGATCTTGAATAGGTTCGCATGCAAGTAGGGTCTTGTTTCCTAAAAAAGCGACTCTATCAGAAATTGCCCAAATAGAGTCAAGGTCATGCGTGACCATCACAACTGTAAGATTTAAAGATTCTTTGAGCTGTTTCATTAGCTGATCAAACTCACTAGCAGATACAGGATCAAGACCTGCTGTGGGTTCATCTAAGAATAGAAGCTGAGGATCAAGCGCAAGTGCTCTCGCTAATCCTGCGCGTTTAATCATTCCGCCAGAGATATCTTTTGGTAAAAGGTTGGCAGCCTGCGGCTGTAAGCCCGCGAGCGTGAGTTTGAGCATCGCGACTTCTTCCATATCTTTTTTATTCAATTTTGTATGGACTTGTAATGGCACCATTATATTCTCTAAAACCGTTAATGAACTAAAAAGAGCGCCACTTTGAAAGAGCATTCCAAATTGTTTTCTTAAAGATTGTTCTGCTTGAAAGGAGGAACCCCAAACCGGTTTATCCATCAGGTATATTTGTCCTTTAACCGGTTTTTGCAACATGATGATGCTACGGAGCAATGTGGTTTTTCCAGAACCTGAACCGCCGACTAAAGCGATCAGTTCGCCTTTTTTCACAGTCATATTGAGGTCTTCATGAATGACATGGGTTCCAAAGCTATTGTAGAGATGTTCAATACGGATAATATCCTCAGCATTTTGGTATTTAGCAGGATCTTTCGTATTTTCTTCAATAGAGATATCTTGAGCACTCATCGCAGAGGTCGTAGTAGGATCTTGGTTGCTACTATTTGCCACAGGCTTTGAAGGATCGGGGGTAACCCCTGATGTATCAGGATTTGTTGTTTCTACTGGCGGAGTGGAAACAGCCGTTTGCGCTTCACCTTTGTCGTCAGCTGGAGTATCTGCCGTGATAGTTGGTTTTTGTATCGCGGTGCTTGTATCAGTAGAGTTCTCTGCTGAACTTACATTTTTATCCACTGTATCCGCAGTCCCATCTATTGTGCCAGAAGCGGTGGAATCAGTCGCCGTAGCAATAGACTTCTCCTGAGTAGGAGTAGTTATGGGAGTGACTTCTACTGTAGAGACATCTTGAGATTGAATGGCTGTTTTCTGGGTTGATTCAGGAGAAGAAGGAGTCGTTCTGTTATTTAAATTAGTCATTGATTCCTCCTTATAGTCCAACATGACGCATTAAGATTGAGAAGATTGCGACAATGATAATCACGAGGAAAATGGATTGAACAACGGCTTTCGTTGTTTGTTGTCCAACACTATCAGCGCCACCTGCCACTTTAAAACCTTGATAACAACCCACTAAAGTAATCACGACCGCAAAGACTGGTGCTTGAACAAGACCGACCATTAATGAACGCCATGTGACGGTTGTTGGAATGGTTGTGAGATATTCTCCAAAAGAGATATCTAAATAGAAAAGGGATAGAACCATACTGCCGAAAATTGCCATGATATCTGCAAAGAGTGTCAATATCGGCAAAGAGATCGCAAGCGCAAACATTTTGGGTAGCACTAGCTGATCATATTTATCTATTCCAATAGTCACAAGGGCATCTACTTCCTCGTTGACCATCATTGTACCTATTTGGGCAGCAAAGGCAGCCCCCGTTCTACCGGCAATAATAATAGCGGTTAATAGCGGGCCTAATACACGAAGCACAGCAACTACCGAGAAATCTACGATGTAGATACTCGCTCCGAACATTTGTAATAAGTTACCTGCTTGATAAGCAATAACGGCACCTATCAGAAAATTCAGTAAACCAATAATCGGTAACGCCATAACGCCGGCAGATTGAACGTTTGACCAAAGGGTTCCCCATTTGATGGTCCATGGCGTGACGATTTTTTTACACGTTAAAACAGAGATTTCTCCTAAAAACCCGATGAAATCATGGATTTCTTCTGCTGATTTTACGGAAAATTCCCCAACTTGTTTAAATAGGGAGTTATGAACTACCGGCGCTTTTTTCTGAACGCCGGCAACATCAATTTTAGACTTAATAAAAAGATAGAGATCTAACTTCTTTTGATCAAAATTTTGATAATTGATTTTTGAAGTTTTAGGAATACTTTCAAGAGCGATATAGAGCTCTTGGCAACCAATCGTATCGATATTAGTCAGTTTTGATCCATCGACAATGAAATCGGTATTATTTAGCGTCTGAGACTTAAACTGATCAGCTGCCGCTTGGATACCTTGAAGGTTGGCGAGTGTCCAATCCCCATCAATATAAATAGTGTTTTTATCAAGCGTTATCATGATTTTTAGCTCATTTACAAAAAATAATAAATATTATGACATCCTCTCTCAGAGCGGATTTACTTTCCGCCAAGCGGATGGATCTTGTTGTGATCCTTTAGTTTGCCAAATCCCTAACTTAGATACTCTAGCATGATCTTCCCATGCATGGTATTGCGGATTATGATTATATTGCTTATAAACCACCGCAAAACCTTGTTTGATTAACTCTAATCCTACATCAATTGCTTTATTATTAATAAATATTTGACCAACATAACGATTATATTGATCAATATCTATTATTTTGACGTTGATAATATCACGATTGTTGGTTTGGAAAATCTTAATTAATGTTTGTTGGGAATACTCGCCCCAAGGTTTTTGTCCCATTTCAGGAGCATCTAATCCCCAAATCCGGATATTCATTGATTGAAGATTCGTAGAAGGGCAATACACGATGATGGTATCTCCATCAATGACTCTGCGCAGGGTGCAATCAAGAAATTGATCCTTTAGAGAGGATTGAGCTTGTTGTTTTGAAACGAATTTAGATTCGGGAGTAATGTACGACATTACTAAAATAAGACTAAATATCGTAATGATAATGAGCGCTTGTTTGTCAGTTTTGATTTTCTGATACAAGGCTTTTTTTATATAACGAATGATTTCTTGTTTCTTGGAATGTTTTTGCATACCAATTTTATAGGAAGCTCGTTAAAAAAGTGGGAGAACCCATCTTAAAATAGCTTGTAAAACAATGAGGGAGAAAATGCCGGCAATGATGTCATCGATCATAATCCCAAACCCCCCGCTGACTTTTTGATCTGCAACTTTAATAGGCCAAGGTTTCAATACATCAAAGAAGCGGAAGATTAAAAACCCTAAAATCGCTGAAGTCCAAGAAACCGGTGCGAAAAGAAGGGTTATCCACAATCCTACAAATTCATCCCAAACAATGCCACCATGATCATGAACGCCAAGTTCATCGCTTGCTTTTTGGCAAATCACAATGCCGAGAATGGTTGAAACGATGATGATGAGTATATATGCCCATAAAGGCAAATAATTGGCAAAGAGAAACCAAAAGGGAAGTGCCATCAATGTTCCCATCGTGCCGGGAGCAACTGGCGAAAGTCCTGAGCCAAATCCGGAAGCGAGAAATTGCCATGGCGTTTTAATCGTAATTTTTGGTTTCATGAGTTAAATCCTCGGGATATTCTGCAATTAAAAAGGAAAAGATAGAATATCCCTAACATATGCTTACTAGTTATCTAGTCGTAAAGGCCAGAATACAAGTCATCTGATACAAGATGAGAAGTTTCTATGAGAATGCCATTATTTGAAGTAGTTTTCACGAATGAATTTTAATTCATTGATGGATTCACGAATATCATCTAATGCTAAATGGGTGTTTTGTTTCTCATAGGTTTTTGCATCATCATACCAATGTTTTACGGCTTCTTTAAATGAGCTCACATCGATATTGCGGTAATGACAATACTCATCGAGAGCCGGCATATATTTTTTAAGGAATCGACGATCCGTGCCGATACTATTGCCACATAGTGGTGATTTTCCTGCGGGAATCCATTTTTCTGTAAACTCGATTGTTGCAAGCATGGCATCTTCTACGGATACTTTACTTTCCTGAACACGAGCCGTTAAGCCTGAATTCCCGTGAGTTGTTTGGCACCAATCATCCATCAACGCTAAAATTTCTTCCGGTTGATAAATCGCTAAGTTAGGACCTTCCGCTAAGATGTTGAGATCTTTATCAGTAATGATCGAGGCGATTTCAATAATATGATGAACATCTTCATCAAGGCCGGTCATTTCTAAATCAATCCAGAGGAGATTGTTCTCATTTTGCATAATAAGTCATCCTAAATAGTAAGGTAATAATTAACGGCAATGGAATCAGCCCCGTATTTCAGAAGCCTTGTGCTGTATGTTTGAAAATATGATACAACAAAATGCAGAAATAATATTGTGGAAACAAAAAGCTTGATAGGCAGATGAAAGATTATTTCATTGTCTATCAAGCTTTTTATCTTTTGTGATATTGGGTTACTCCCGCTGTTATCCGCTTATTATCTGCTGACTTATCCGCGAATAAAAACAATTTCTCCGGTAACATCATTCGGTTTGTATGCATAACCTTCTTGGTTGAACTTTTTAAGTTCTTGAAGATCTGTAATGTTGTTTTCACTCACAAAGCGCGTCATGAGTCCGCGCGCTTTTTTCGCATAAACGCCAATGACTTTATATTCGCCGTTACTGAAGTCTTTAAAGATTGGCGTCACGATACGTGCTTTTAGTTTTTCAGGTTTAATCACTTTTGAATATTCATTAGAAGCGAGATTAATCACAACTTTGGCATCAATTTCATCAATACGAGTATTGAGGTATTCAGTGACTAAATCTCCCCAAAATTCATACAGGTTTTTCCCACGCTCATTCGGTAATGGCGTTCCCATTTCAAGACGATAAGGTGCAATTAAATCTAAAGGTCTTACTGCGCCATAAAGTCCAGATAAAATCGCAAGATGACGATTTAGAAACTCAACGCAAGGTTCCGGCAGATCATAAGCAGATAAGCCTTGATACACATCGCCGTTGAAGAGGTAAAGTGCCGGTTTCGCATTTTGAGATGTGAAAGGTGTTTGATATGCCTTGAATCGTTCTACGTTCTGTTCAGCGATACGATCAGATACTTTCATGAGATTTTGAATATCTTCGGCAGAATAGTTGCGAAGAATATCAATGAGTATTTGTGACTGATCCAAAAGTTTAGGTTCTTCTAAACTCGTGATAGGAGGTGGAGTATGTTCATCCAAGATTTTTGCTGGAGAAAGTAAAAATAGCATAATAGTCCTCTTTTATTGTTGTTTTATTGAATATTAGCAACGCCTATATTTTAAAATTAAGTAATCTTCTAAATTAGTTAAAACCTTTTGTATTTTATAAGTTAAAGATATTTTTAATGGAAATTAGTAATGATTTATTAGTTTTATAAAAAAATGCTAAAAATAACAAGGTAAATAAATCTTCTCTTTTCTTATTTTTCGCTACCTTTTAGGGTAACTTTTTGTTTTGTAGGAGCTACTTCGTGAAATACATCATTCGTTAGACTATCTCTTTTTGCTAAAAAGTAAAAGAAAAATAGTGCGATCAAATAAGCGATGATGGTGCTGACAAAAAGATCAATAGGAAAATGCATCCCTAATCGCATTCGGCTAATCATCATTAATCCTGCCCATACAGTCATAATGATCATTGCGAGATGTGTTTTAGGATCTTTTTCTCTTGATAAAAATCCTACAATAATAAACGCCCACATTACGGCAAAGATCGTATGCCCTGAAGGGAAAGAGTAGCCGGTTTCATGTTGCCAATGATTTTGGAGCCATTTTGGTGTTGTGGAATCTTCCGCTAAGGCTTCCTGAATAACAATGCTTCGTTCTTTGCGAGGGAGTTCATAGAATGGTTCAATCTCAACCCCTTTTTCGACGATATATGCCATATAAGGTCGAGGTTCTTCTAATAATGTCTTGATTGCACTTTTAATAATTTGGGTACTTCCTTGCAAAATCAATACGCTCATAAAGATCATCACCCAATGATGTTTTAGTAGTTTACAACGCATGCTGAGCCAGATTGAGAATAGGAGCGATGTGATGAGCGCAAAATAAGGTGCAGAACCTGTTTCTGTCACGATAAAAAGGAGAAAATCGATCGACGTATAGCTTTGATTTGAATTCCAGTGCCAATTGCTGAGCCATGCACCGATAGGAATGAGTAACAGAATGCCAAATACTATGGAGATATTACGGGCAAGCACTTTATAGTTGTTCATCATAAAAGATCTTCGTTTTGAAATCGGATGAGTGAATATTACTTAAAAAACAAAAGCAGATACAAACGGATAAATGTAGATAAGAATAGATCAAAAATTAAAAATATTTTAATTCAAAGAGTTTGTCGAGCTTTTTGGCAACGCCATCATGAATATTTTTATCAATAATCCGATCTGGGAAATGCTCTTTTAATTGATGCGTTGCATTTCCCATAATGTAAGGATTACCCACCAAAGAGAGAAGCTCAAAGTCATTCAGTTGATCGCCAAAAGCAACACAATGTTTTGGATCGATGCTTAATGCTTCTAAAACATGCTGAGCACCGACAGACTTATTAATCCCTTTCGGCATAATTTCTAAGTAAGTCGATGCCGAGGTTGATACAGAAGCTTCATCAAAGAAGTCATAAGCAATATTGAGGTGTTTTGGGATATCTGTTTCCGGCATTACAAAGAGCGCTTTTGTGACAGTTTCATTCTCCCAGTCATGATGCGGGTCTAACACTTCAAATCGCTCGCCAGGGCAAGTGTAATGATGCGGAATGCCATCTTTCGTATAGATGATATTGTTATGATAAAAAATTGGGGAATGTTGGTATTCATTAGAAAACTCGAAGACTTGCTTCATGGTTCTTTTCGGCAAGGTTGCTTGATGAATAACCTGGTCATTCTTGAAATCAAATACTCGGGCACCATTGTAGTTAATCATATATTCCGTACCGCCAATCGCTTTAGAGAATGGCAGTGCACCGGCGAAACTTCTACCGGTACTAAAAATAATGTGGATTCCTTTAGATTTAAGTGTGGAAAGAATCTCTTGTAGCGCCGGCGAGAGAGCATTGTCGTTATTGAGGCTTGTGCCATCTAGATCAAGGAAGAGCGCTTTAAAAGTCATAAGAAAATCCTTTAAAATACATTAATTAAGAGAGATTATTATCTATCAGATAGCTTGAGAGTATAGAGCGGTTCATATCATCCGACAACTCTATGAGAGATGATCGTTGTTTATGAAGATCAAAGTTTTTTATGCTTTTTACAAGGTGCTTAAAACTAATTTATCGCTCACTTGATAAATGAATTATACTTATACAGTGATGCTTTAGAAAGATTGAAGCGCAAGTGTGGTAAAATTGAGTCAATTTTCTTGTAGCGTAGGCTATAAAAATAATAAACAACTCATCATGTTGAACGATAAAAATAAATAAGTGAGAAATAAACAATGGCAAAAATGCAATCTCTTCAAGACCCTTTTCTAAATTTACTACGCAAAGAGCGCGTTCCTGTATCTATTTTTTTGATTAACGGTATTAAATTACAAGGTCAGATCGAGTCTTTCGATCAGTTTGTAATTTTACTCAGATCAAACGTCAGTCAAATGATCTATAAACATGCGGTATCAACCATCGTTCCTGCAAGAAATGTGAATCTTGGTACAGAACTTGATTCGGAAGATAGCTCAGAAGAGTAATCTTCATATCGATATCGCTTCTATTGTATAGATCACTTTTATTGAAATTTTCAATTTTTCTATCTTCTTTCGTCGCCAATCAAAGACGGCATTTGAAAGAAGATAGAGTTTTAGTGTTGTTTTTCTAAAAATTAGGTTGTTAAGGAATTAAAATGTACTGGTATGAAAAAATGCCATGATGTTTAAATGCCGGCAAGCCTGTGATGTTAAAAGAATAGATATTTAAGAATAGGTATTCTTTCAATATTCTTTTAAAAAATCTTAAACATGAACTTTATGAGGTTACGCTCAAAATAATGAGTCACATAATAGAAGAGTTTAGTCATTCTGATGACAGAGCGATTATTGTTTCTTTAGTAATGCCGGAAAGCGAAGATGGCGATTTGGCTGAGTTTAAAGAACTTGTTACTTCAGCAGGCGTCACAATAGAAGAGTGCATTACCGGCACTCGACAAACGCCACACCATAAATATTTTATGGGAACGGGTAAAGCAGATGAAGTCTGCGAAGCGATCAAACAACATGATGCGAACGTGGTTTTGATAAATCATGATTTAACGCCAAGCCAAAATCGAAATTTAGAAGCTTTGTGCGGTGTAAGAGTTGTAGATCGAACAGGATTAATTTTAGATATCTTTGCACAAAGAGCACAAACATTTGAAGGAAAACTTCAAGTGGAATTGGCACAGTTGACAAGGCTTTCCACAAGATTAGTTCGTAAACATACCAATCTTTCTCAGCAACGTGGTGGCGCCGTTGGGCTTCGTGGTCCTGGTGAAACTCGATTAGAGATGGATCGCCGAGTGATTAGCGATCGTATTCGTCAGTTGAAAAAGCGTATGGAAACGGTTACGAAAATGCGTCATCAAGGGCGTATTTCGAGAGAGCGAAACGAAGTGCCCACCATTGCATTAGTCGGTTATACCAATGCCGGTAAATCTTCTCTCTTTAATCTCTTAACGAATGCCGGCGTATATGTGCAAGATCAACTATTCGCAACGTTAGATCCAACACATCGAGGGTTTGAAATTGAACATGTAGGGCGCGTAGTATTTGCTGATACGGTTGGCTTTATTTCAAAACTTCCCCATGATCTCGTTGAAGCGTTTAAATCGACTTTACAAGAAGCGGTGGAAGCGGATCTATTACTTGAAGTGATTGATGCGGTTGATCCTGAAAGAGAATTAAAACTACGAGAAGTCAGTAATGTGTTAGAGCAAATTGGTGCAGATGAAGTGCCGAGATTGCAGGTTTTTAATAAAATAGATCTCAATCCTGAACTTTCTCCACATGTGCTTGAAGATGAAAAAGGCTTAGTGAAATCCGTGTGGATTTCTGCGTTAGAGAATCAAGGGATTGATCTTTTATTAGAAGGAATCGCTTCCCATTTTCAGCAAAATCATTTGGAAATGATAGTTACCCTTCCACCAAGCGAAGGACGACTTCGAGCAGAGCTTTATGCATTAGATGCTGTGAAAAATGAAACATTTGGCGAAAAAGGGGAGTTTGAGTTAGATATTTATATTGCGAAGTATCGACTAAAACGGCTTTTGAAAGAGATGCCTTTTGCATCAAGCTATTTCGAACGATATCTATAGGTGCAAAATAGGTAAAAAATTGGTATCTTGTCGAGTTGAAACTATGAAATTTCGATAAGATCTGTAGTCAAAGGGATTAAATGAGAAAAAATAACTTAGAGATGGCTTGGCAAGAGCCAAAAGATAGTCAAGGTGGACCATCAGGAAATGATGGACAAAAACCACATGGACAAGGTAATGGCTCAGGTCCGGATTTAGATGAGATCTTTAAGAAAATAGGTGGCGCATTTCGTGGAAAAGGTGGTCAAGGCCATCATCGAGGTGGCTACGGGAAATTTATCGCACTTGGTGGCGCTGTACTTCTTTGTGGTTGGCTTGCAACAGGCTTTTATACCATTGATGCCGGACAGAAAGGGGTAGAATTACTCCTTGGTCAATATCATACAACGAAAGATCCAGGATTAAGATGGCGTTTGCCAAGTCCGATTGGGGATCATCGTATTATTGACATTCAGCGTCGGTTCTCACAAAAAATTGGTTCAGTTGCAAAAGGGAATCGCCGTGCGGCAATGTTAACGAAAGATGAAAACCTCGTTGATGTGAGCGTTGAAGTGCAATATCAGATCAATAATGATGATCCTTCACAATATTGGTTTGCATCAGTCGATCCTGATAAGACATTAAAAGAAGTTGTGGATAGTGCAACTCGTGAGCGTGTGGGTCAAACATCGTTAGATGATATTTTGACAGACGGACGTGAACAATTAATGCAAGAAGTGAAAGAGCTTGCACAAGGCATTATCGACAACTACGAAATTGGTCTTGTGATTACCAACGTGAACTTGGAAGATGCGCAGGCTCCTGCTGCAGTGCAAGGCGCGTTCTCGGATGCGATTCGTGCACGTGAAGATGAGCAGAGCCGTATTAACCAAGCGAATGCGTATCAGAGTAAGGTTCATGAAGAAGCACGAGGGGAAGCTGAGCGAGTATTAAGACAAGCAGAAGCCTATCGTGAAAGTAAAATGGCGCAAGCCCGAGGGGAAGCGGAAAGATTTAATAGACTTTATAAAGCCTATGAAGTGTCTCCAAACGTCACACGTGAGCGTCTCTATCTTGAGAATATGGAAGAAGTGCTTCAAAACAGCAATAAGCTCTATATGGGTTCTGATAGCAATAATCTCATGATGTTACCCTTAGATAAAATGGTTGGTGGCGCGAACGCTACGCCAAGAAGCCTAGATAAAACACCAGTAGCTCCAACGCCTGTAGTCACACCTCCGGCAACTCAAACAGAGCCAGCTATTCAGGTACAGCCGAGTAACAGTAACGATGGCGATTTAAGAAGCCGTTCACGAATTACCCGTTAATTGGTAGAGGAATAGAGAAAATATGAGAATTTTAACGCGAGTAATTTTACCGATTATTATTATCGCTCTTGTGATCTTGAGTAGTTCTTTGGTAATCGTGAAAGAGTGGGAAAAAGGATTACAACTTCGTTTTGGACGAATTGTTGCAGTCTATGATGAGCCGGGTGTCTATTTTAAGATGCCATTTATTGATAATGTTCGAGTGTTTGATTCAAGAATTCAAACATTAGATACACCGCCAGAGCCATTTTTAACATCAGAAAAGAAAAACCTGATCGTTGACACATTTATCAAATGGCGCGTCATGGATCCTGAGGTGTACTATCAAAAAGTGACAGGAAATCCCGGTGTATTTAACCGTCTATTTGAACCTATTGTAAAAAATAACTTTAGAGCCGCATTCGGTAAGCGAGATGTTCAAACGGTTGTGGGTGGAACGGTTGCGAATAAGTCGGCAGATCCTGCGAATAAAGATAATGTGATCATTGTGGATAAACCAAGTGATGCGTTAGCGCTTGATCCTGAAACACTTGAGAATATTCAATCGGAAGATGTTGAAATCGTGATTCGTAGTAAAGAGAATGCGATTCCTGTCATTGCAGGCCGTGAAATTGACTTAAACAACACGGTAAGACAAGAGATTGAAAAAACAATCTTAGTCGCACTTGCAGTAGAAGCAAAAGAGTATGGCGTTGAGATCATTGATGTCCGAATTAATGGTGTTGAGTTACCGGATGATGTAACAGACAACGTCTTTAAACGAATGAGAACAGAACGTGAAAGAGTGGCAACTGAGCTTCGTTCGAAAGGGGAAGCAGCGTACATTGAAAAGGTTGCAGAAGCGGATAGTAATCGAGTGATTTTACTTGCAAAAGCATATGAAGAATCTGAAAAAATCCGAGGGGAAGGAGATGCCGGCGCTGCAACAATCTATGCAGATGCTTATGGTCAAGATCCTGAGTTCTACTCTTTCTATCGTAGTTTAGAAGCATATCGTAATGCTTTCCAAAACAGTGGCGATCTCTTGATTCTCGATCCTGATAGTGATTTCTTTAAGCACTTTCAGCAAAAATAGATACTAGAATTTTTAAACTAAGGCGTCTTATTTCAAGAAGCGCCTTATTCATTTTCATGAGGAAAAACTTAACATGGGTAATAATGTTGTTATTATCGGAACGCAATGGGGCGATGAAGGTAAAGGGAAAATTGTTGACCTTTTAACGGATAAAGCTGTAGCCGTAGTTCGATTTCAGGGTGGCCATAATGCTGGGCACACACTTGTAATTAACGGAGAAAAGACGGTACTTCGTTTGATTCCATCAGGAATTTTGCGTGAACATGTTACCTGCTATATTGGTAATGGCGTTGTTCTTTCACCAGAAGCACTTTTAAGTGAAATGGATGAGCTTTTAAGCCGTGGCATTAATGTCGATGAGCGTCTTAAAATCTCTGAAGCTTGCCCGCTTGTATTGCCATATCATGTGGCAGTTGACCAAGCACGTGAAGAGAAGCTTGGTAAAAATAAGATTGGTACGACAGGTCGTGGAATCGGTCCTACTTATGAAGATAAAGTTGCGCGTAGAGCGATTCGTGTTGCGGATCTTTTCTACCCAGAAGTCTTTCGTCAAAAGCTTGAAGCTGTGATGGAATATCATAACTTTATGCTCGTCAATTACTTAGGTAAAGAAGCGCTGTCTGTTGATAAAGTTTATAACGATACAATGGAACTTGCGAAGCGTTTATTACCATTAGTATCAGACGTATCTTACGATCTTAAAGTATTAAGAGACAAAGGTGCGAAAGTGATGTTTGAAGGTGCACAAGGCACATTCTTAGATATCGATCATGGTACTTATCCATTTGTAACGTCTAGTAATACATCAGCAGGTGGCGCAGCAACAGGAACAGGTGTTGGTCCTTTAGCGCTTGATTATGTATTAGGAATCGTAAAAGCATACGTTACTCGCGTAGGATCTGGTCCTTTCCCAACAGAATTAAACTGTGAAGTTGGCCAAGGTTTAGCAGAGCGTGGTCATGAGTTTGGCTCTGTAACAGGAAGAGCGCGCCGTTGTGGTTGGTTTGATGTGCCGGTACTTAGACGTTCTATTGATATTAATAGCTTAACAGGTCTTTGCTTGACGAAGTTAGATGTCTTAGATGGCATGGATGAAGTTAAAATCTGTACGAGCTATAACCTTGATGGAGAAGTTGTCAACTATCCTCCTTATGGCGCAGAGAACTTTGCAAGATGTGAACCAATCTATGAAACAATGCCAGGTTGGGCTGAAAGCACAGTAGGTATTATGTCATTTGATGCTTTACCAGTTGCGGCTCAAAACTACATTAAACGTCTTGAAGAGTTAGTGAAAGTGCCGGTAGATATTATTTCAACAGGTCCGGATCGTAACGAAACATTAGTGATCGTAGACCCGTTTGATTAGTTCTCGATTGTAGAATTATTTAAATTATTTTAAATAAAATAATTCTACTTCATTTGAAGTGATTAATAATGAAAGCATTTAAAGCTTACGATATTCGCGGCGTCTATCCGCGAGATATTAACGAAGACCTAGCTTATAAGCTAGGTCTTGCTTTTGTGTCTGAATATCAAGCAAAATCGATGATTGTCGGCCGAGATATTCGAGAAAGCTCGCCGATTCTTTTTGAAAGGTTAATCGCTGGTATTATAGATGCGGGTTGTGATGTCATTTCGCTTGGCATTTGTGGTACAGAAGAGGTCTATTTTAATACGGCATATCATCAAGCTGATGGTGGCATTATGATTACGGCAAGCCATAATCCTAAAAATCATAATGGCTTTAAATTGGTTGGAAAAAGTGCCGAACCCATCAGTTTAGATACGGGATTAATCCTTTTAAAAGATCGTATTTTAACGAATGACTTTGTAACAGCTTCACAAAAAGGACGATTGATTGAAAATAGGGATCGATCTGCGTACTTGCAAAAGTTATTGAGTTTTGTGCCTAGTTTTTTTAAAGATGACACATTGAGAGATTCATTATTTAGAAAGCTTAAAATCGTCTGTAATAGCGGTAATGGTTGTGCCGGCGAAACATTAGATCGTTTAGAGCCTTATCTACCATTTGAACTCATTAAAGTCCATCATGAACCGGATGGCTCATTTCCCAATGGAGTGCCTAATCCTCTAATCGTAGAGAGAAGAGCAGATACTAAAGAAGCGATTTTAAAGCACCAAGCAGACTTTGGTGTTGCGTGGGATGGGGATTTTGATCGTTGTTTCTTTTTTGATGAAACGGGCGAGTTTATCGATAGCTCTTATATTGTCGGATTAATGAGTGAAGCTTTATTGAAAGCGTATTCTCATGAAACCATTGTGATCGATACCAGACAAATATTAAATAGCGAATCGGCGATTTTAAACGCTGGAGGAAAGATCGAGATCTCTTCAGGCGGACATTCTCCGATGAAAAGAACAATGCGAGCAATGAACGCACTTTACGGCGGGGAAATGAGTGCGCATCACTATTTTAGAGATTTCTACTATTGTGATTCGGGAATGATCCCTTTCTTACTGATATCAGAGTTGATTGCACAGCAGTCTAAATCGCTGGGAGAGCTTGTTGCGGATGCGAGAACGGCATATCCCTGTAGTGGAGAGCTGAATTATATCGTCACATCTCCTGAGCAATTGATGGGAGATATTCGTAATTTGTATCAATCAGAAGCCATTAGTATGGATGAGATGGATGGTTTAAGTATTCGGCTAGAAAATGCTCGTATTAATGTTAGAAAATCAAATACAGAAAACTATTTACGAGTGAATATTGAAACAATAGCGGATGAAAATCTAGTGCTTCAAATACGAAAAACGCTAGAAAGTATCATTCATCCTTACGTACAGAGTTAAAAGTATTCAGTTATAAAGTATTTTATGAATCCATAACTTTATGGATTCTACTAATAGTAGATATATGAAAAGACAATATGAAAAAGCGATCAGATTAGTGATCGCTTTTTTTTATGGAAGAAGCTTAAAGAGTATATAAGCAATTCCAATCGCTAGAATTGTTGGGAACAGTGCTCCAAGAAGCGGTGGGAATCCTGAAATTAAGATAAAGTGCCCCAGCATTTGCGTTGTCAGATAGATAATCAATCCTAAAATAACGCCAATTAAGATCCTTTCACCAATGCCTTGTCGGCGTTGTTGGGCAAATACCAAAGGTGCCGCAATCAATATCATGGAGATATTGGTGAGAGGATTAAATATTTTTGCCCAAAAAGCTAATCGGTATTCACTACTATCAAGATTATTTTGTTCTAAATAGCCAATAAAACGCCAAAGGCTTCTAGCTGAGAGATATTCAGGATCGCTAATAAGAGCCGTGAGGGCTGATTCATCGATATGAGTTTCAATAACCTGATCTTGAATATGATCTACCGATACAAGATTTTTCGTGAAAATAATTTCCGTTGCTTGTGGCATTAACCATTCACGGTTTGATAAGTGCATTTGAGGTGCTTGGGTAATACTTTCTAAAGTATTCTGATTGATTTGATATACCGTAATATTTTGGAGATCATCATTTTCAATAGATTTTATCTCAATAATCGCATTACCATCTACTGCCCAAAAACCCTTACTAGATCTGCTTTTCTGGCTAGCTTCTAAGGCCAGATCATGGCTTGGAGAAATAATGAATTCTCCAATAACAACAATAGCAATACTTAAAATGATGGTTGTGAAAATAGCGCCACGAAGGGTTCTTAGTTTACTGAAACCTGCCGTTCTAATCGCGGTTAATTCATTGTAGCTAGCGAGTTGCCCAAGGCCTAATAAGATACCAAGGAGTAGTGCCATTGGAAATATTCTATATATTCTTGCCGGCATATCGTAGAAAATATAGAGAAGCATATCCGTCAATTGGTAATTATTTTCACCAATATCCTGTAGTTCATTGAGAAATGTAAAAAATGACTCAATGATGAGTAATAATAAGAGACAAAATAGGGTAAATAAGAGAGATGTCTTAAAAGTATATTGATCGATTTTTAGCATAAAGTCCTCGTCGAAATTTATCGCTACAGCGATCGGTTGTAACGTTTATAGATATAAAAAGCGATGAGAAAGACAATCAATTGTATTCCCCACAACCCAATATCAGGATGAATTTTACCGCTTTTTATCCACGATGATCCCATTCCGAGAAGATTGAAATAGATCACATAAAATATGACGCCAAAAATTAGTTTATTAAAACGGCCTTGGCGAGGTTTGGAATGTGATAATGCCGGGATAATGAGGATTAAGAGGAAGATCGCAATGGATCCTGAAAGCCTACGTTGAAATTCCCGTTTTTCTAAGACACTTTTACCAAAAATAACATCGGTAGCACTCCATGCAATGGCCTTCGGCCAAGAATCTGCACTGCTTGTATCTAGGCGAATTCGTAGAGTATCAAAATAGATAACCTCTGATAAATCTGCCTGTTGGGTGGTTCTAGAGCCTTCTTCTAAAATAATAAATCGAGTGTTATTTTCATCAATTTCTTGTAAACCTCGCTCTGCAAGCGTGATGATATTTGAACCATTCGCTTCATTCGTTTTAATGAAAATATCTTCTAAAACACCATCTTTGCTATTGATAGATTTAACATAAATCGTATGTTTTCCTCTTGCAAATTCTTGGAAAACACCGGGTTTTAAGATTGTAAGTTGTGCATCTTCTCTTGCTTTTTTAAGTACAACTTCTTGAATTTGAGCCACTTCTGGCACAACCCAAAAGTTGAGAATGAAAATGAGGATACTTAAAGGCGTGCCAATTTGTAACAGAATCTTATATAAACGCTTTACCGGCATTCCAAGTGCATAGAATGCCGTCATTTCACTATCTTTATAGAGTCTGCCAAAGGCTAGGATAGATGCGAGAAGGAAGCTTAGAGGCAGAAGTTCTGTAACAAAGCGAACAATTTGTAAGCCTAAGAGTGAGAATACTGCCGACTGAGATAATGTGCCATTGATCACCTGATTGAGATAGAACGCAAGACGCTGAGTGAGCAGAATTGCGATTAACACCAAAAGAACAGCCACGAATGTGGACAATATCTCACGGCGAATATAGCGATCAATGAGCTTCATTTATCTGTAACCTTCCATTTCGAATATTTATCTCGAATATCTATCTAACACCTTATCGGCTTAACGATTTTCTTCATCAACCATCATGCGTTCTCTATAGAACTGCTGATAATATTCATCAAATGTTCCGGCATCGATATGATCACGGATTTGTTGCATATGCCATAGGAAATAATGCAGGTTATGAATACTTGCAAGATGTGCACCAAGAAGTTCTTTTGTACGAATCAGATGACGCAGATAAGATCTTGAGAAGTTTTGGCAGGTGTAACAGCTACAGGTTTCATCAAGCGGTCTTGTATCTAAGTTGTAACGCGTATTCTTAATACGAATATCGCCAAAGCGTGTGAAGAGATGTCCATTTCTGGCATTTCTAGTAGGAATAACGCAGTCAAACATATCAACGCCACGTTTTACGCCTTCGATCAGATCTTCAGGTTTACCGACGCCCATTAAGTAGCGAGGTTTATCTTTCGGCATTCTTGGGTCTAAGAATTTAAGCACACGATCACGCTCTTCTTTTGGCTCGCCGACAGCGAGTCCGCCAATGGCATAACCATTGAAGTCGATCTCAGTCAGCGCATCTAAAGATTGCTCACGCAAATCTTCAAACATACTTCCTTGCACGATTCCAAAGAGAGAATTCGGGTTTTCTCCTTCCACAAACGCATCTTTAGAGCGTTTTGCCCAGCGCATAGAAAGTTCCATGGAAGTCTTCGCTTGCTCATAGGTTGCAGGATATGGTGTACATTCATCAAATGCCATCACGATATCTGAGCCTAAAACACGTTGGATTTCCATCGATTTTTCAGGATCTAAGAAGAGTTTTTCGCCATTAAAAGGAGAGCGGAAAGTCACGCCTTTCTCTTCAATTTTACGAAGTTCTGCGAGCGAGAATACTTGGAAACCGCCGGAATCTGTCAAAATAGGTTTATCCCATTGCATGAAATCATGAAGATCGCCATGAGCGCGAATCACATCAAGACCCGGTCTTAACCAAAGATGGAAAGTATTGCCTAAGATAATTTGGGCATTCATATCTTTGAGGTTTTGTGGAGTAACCCCTTTTACGGTTGCAATTGTGCCGACCGGCATGAAGATCGGTGTTTCAATCGTGCCACGTTCAAAAGTAATACGACCACGGCGCGCTGTGCCATCTGTCTTGAGAAGTTCAAATTTCATTGTTTGCTTATTTTTCCAGAATTTAAATGGTACTATTTTACAGTTAAACGATAAAAAATGCAGATATTCGTGAATTAAAGTAGGTTTGATGAAAAGATGAAGTATTCTTACAAATCTATCGTTGTCATCAATTGCTCTGTCAATGAACTTAAGTGAAGGATTTTGAATACAAATATGGTTGAAGTCAGTTTTTATGTATTGCCAACAAGTAACGAAGCTTCACGAGAAAAGCTCTTGATTAAGTTGCTAGAAAAAGCATGTGAAGCGAATGAGCCAACGCTTCTTTATAGTGATGATATGGAGATGCTCAAAGGTATTGATCGGAAGCTTTGGGAAGTGCCGAATATCGAGTTTTTACCGCATGCGCTCATTGAAACGGAAGAAGATATTAATGAATATGATTTTATCTATCTTGCCGATAAGATGTGGGATTTAGAAAATCGCTCGCTATTACTCAATATCCATCCGATTGTGGCAGATGCCGTAAAAGAAGGGCAGTTCAAACGAGTTTTTGAAGTGATCACGCAAGATCCGCAAGTATTAGAAGAGAGCCGAAACCGTTATCGTTTATATCGAGATTTAGGATTTAAAATTCAAACACACAAATTGTAGGTTTCCTTCTAGCAATCTTTCATATGATATAGGCCGTTGTAGCTTATAAAGCTGATTCGTGGCGGGAGGGAAAGCTTGCACGCTTTTAGTAATCGCACGCCCGCAGTTTTAATCTCTTTGAGATTTTTAAGCCGAAGCTATTTATTTCTAGCACTTTCTCTATCATTTTCCATTACTATCTTTATTCAAGATGTGTGCTTGATTTTGAAAGCTGATTCGTGGCGGGAGGGAATGCTTGCATGCTTCTAACGATCCTGCGCCCGCATATTAGGATCGCTCATTTTTCTCAGTCTTGTTTCCGAATATTAAGTCTGCTTATAAGAGCATTATAGAAATTGTTTGTATCGAATAAATTACTTAGCTCGATTGCTTTCAATCATCTCTTTTGCATGATCAAAAGTGGCTTCTGTGAGTTTTACTCCGCCGAGCATGCGTGCGACTTCATCGATTCGGCCTTTTTCATTGAGCTTTTTGATCTGTGTTTTCGTTTCTGTTTCGCCTTTTGTTTTTGCGACAACAAAGTGATGATGTCCAAAGCTTGCTACTTGCGGAAGATGGGTAACGCAGAAAACTTGTCTGCCAACACTGAGTTCTTGTAAATGACGACCAATCATCTCGGCAACAGCGCCACCAACGCCGGTATCGACTTCATCAAAGATCAATGTTGAGAGCGAAGATTTCATACTTAAAATGACGGAAATCGCTAAGCTGATTCGAGCAAGTTCCCCGCCGGAAGCAACTTTTCCAAGGGCTTGCAGAGGTTGACCTGGGTTTGCAGATACCGTAAATTCCACGGCTTCATTGCCGTAAGGATGAAAAGGAACGTTCGGCTGAAGATTAATAGCAAACTTTCCGCCATCCATTGCTAAACCTTGCATAGAATCGGTAATTTTTACATTCAGCTCATCAATGGCTTCTAAGCGTTTTTGCGTTACTTCATCAGCCATTAATTGCCAAGAATGCTTCATTTTATCAATCACCGCTTCAAGCTCGGCAATCTCTTCTTCAGACACATCTTGGGATTTTAGTTCTGTTTCTAATTCGTGCTGTTTGATATGTAAGTTTTCAGGATCAATTCGATGCTTTCTCGCTAAACTATTAAGCTCTTGCATACGATTTTCCACTTGGCGCATCTCTTCCACATCAAATCCATCATGATCAACTTTGGCATTGAGCTCATTTTCAGATTCGCTACATAAAATCAGGGCATTGGCGATCATTTCGCTCACGCCTTTTACGCTTGGATCAAAGTTTTCAATGGATTGCAGAGATTGCTCTAACTGCGCTAACTGGCGCGTAATGCCGTGCTCATCATGATTGAGGTAACTGACGGCTTCTTCAATCGCCGAGATGCGTAGCTCAAAATTATTGAGATGATCAAAGCGTGCATTGACCTCTTCCCATTCGCCTTCTTGTGGTTTGAGATTGGTAAATTCTGCGAGCTGAAATTTGAGAAAATTAATACGATCTTGCGTGCTTTCATCACGGTTTTTAAGCTCATTGAGCTTTGTTTCTAAACTTTGCAACTCTCTTGTAAAAGTTGCTAGTTCAGAAACTTCTTCCACGATTTCGGCATATTGATCCACCAAATGGCGCTGAGCATTGGCTCTGGTTAGAGATTGATGCGCATGTTGCCCATGAATATCCACTAAACGTTCGCCCAAACCTTTGAGCGCATGAAGTGGCATTGATCTGCCATTAATAAATCCGCGCGTTCTGCCGGAGCTTGAAATTACCCTACGTAAAATACAGAGATCATCATCAAAACCGATGGAGTTTTCTGCTAACCATGCTTTTGCTCTCGGTACTTTGGAGATATCAAAAGTGGCAATCACTTCCCCTTGATCTTCGCCTTGGTAAACCGCAGAACCATCTGTTTTCCCGCCGAGCACAATAGATAATGCATCCACTGTTAAGGATTTTCCGGCGCCTGTTTCACCACTAATCACCGTTAAATTGGGCGAAAAATCCAATTGCATTTCATTGATAATGGCAAAGTTTTTAACATAGAGATCAATTAACATGAGTGCCTCATTTTGGTGCGAATCGCATCCGTTAAAATGGTGGAAGCAGAAATAAGAAGTTAATTATTACATAAATGTATTCTTTTGGTGGATAAATTATTGCAATATTGTGATTTTAAATACTGGTGGATACTTTTTATTTATTTTTTGCTTCTTTAGAGGTAGATGAAAACTATGCCTAGGATTTTTTGTTGACAGTTAATAATAGAGGTATCTTGCTTTTTTTAAATAATTTTAAAAGAAAGAGCATCAAACTACATACAAAAAACTTTCTCATAGTTCTATAAGCTTTACAATAATACTGTATATAGGTATTAGTGGTTGATTAGGTCATATATAGTTTTTAGTATGTCTGGATTTAGATGTTTTACTTTATAAGTATAAGATGTGTTTTTTCTAGGATTAAAAATCCCTATTTTTTCAATTAGGTTATCCTTATAATTTATGGATTGATTCATTAATAATAAATATATTATTAATTGAAGAGTATGATCTTTATTTGGCTCAGATTTAGATACTTTCATATCCCATATAGTATCCTCAGTTAAATAATCTGCATCTCCAGATGATACGTTTTTAGTATATGCTCCATCAAACGTCATTCCATAATCAATAACTTTTTTGTTTTTAAAAAAAGAAACAGAACGATTAACCATAATTATTATATTACTTATAGTTTCTTCATTTGGTTCAATGTTATCAACTCCTTTAAATAAAAGTGCTCCAGCTCTATATGCCACATCATACCCAGCTAGTTTTAAACAAGCTTTAACTGTTTTAGTATCAAGGATATCAATCTCATTTAAGAAGTTTTCTGCTTTCTTTGATTCACTAACCAATAGTGCACCTAATAGAGATACTTTAAAAATAGATTCCTTATTGTTGAAAATTATATTTCGTGTTAAATAATCTACGGTTAAACCTATTAGAGATGGATGAATATTCTCATTTTCTGAGAGGATATTATTATCATTAATGTGTTCTTGTAGCATATCTTTTTTATTTATAAATCCCCCCCACGGCTGTTTTATTGTTTTTAAAAACTGTGTAACAGATAATCCTTTTTTTTGTGTATTTAACATCATTTTTTTCATATTTGAACTCCTGTGAATATATTATTTTGTTGTATTATTTGTTATCTAATAATATTTATAACTAATACTTGTAATTATATAGAATTTCTATAAATACATTTTTTATTTTTGATGATATATTGTTGAATTTATAGAAGTTTATGAGGTATTCATTTAAGGTATTTGAAATATATAGGGATATCTCTTAAATGAATGGGGGCATTGCATCTTGATGATCTGAATAAACAACGATGTTAAGAATCAGTCTAAGGCAATCATATAATGGGTAAAGAAAACTGGATTTTAGCGATGATGGCATCCAAATCAAGCGGACTTTTAAAGACTTCATCTTGCCATTGAATCACCGGAATAAACCAGCCATATGCTTCCACTAATTTATCATCGTGCACGATATCAATGTAATCATAAGTAATATTTTCCGCTTTCAGGCGATCTTCTACGGCTTCGCACAGTTGGCAATCTAATGTGCTGTATAAAATGACATTTGATGTTGTGTTTTTGATTGTTTTCGAACTACTTTGGCTCATGAATTAAATCTCCTTTCAGATGAAGTGATGTTAATAAAATAGGATTGATGAAAATTGAATTTAGGTTTGATGATGATCGATTTTGGTGCATTAGATGTACTAAATATGCGGTGTGATTTTTGTATAGAACAGTTCGCCGACAAGTTCCACCAGTGTTTGCGTCACAATGACAGAAGCGACAATGCCGGCAATCTCTATCGGAAGCGCAAAGGCAAAGGGCAGAACGGCAAGGGAATTTCGTGTGCCGGTACTATAAATTAAGGTGCGAGTATCTTCTGCCTGAAATCCCATGAGTTTGCCGATCATCAGCGAAGCAATAAATGCCGATATTAAGAAGAGAATATAGATAGGAATAACGGTTAGAATCTGCGCTAAATTCTGAGAAATCATCGGGATTTGTGTTGCGACAATTAAGAAGAGTACGAGTGCCATTAATGGCACGGGAAACCATGCCGATAACGATAACGCCTGATTCATTTTAGAATGCTTACTTGCGAGAAATTGCAAAAGCATTGCCGAAATAAAAGGAATCACAATCATATAGAAAAACGTTTGGATGAGCGGTTCTATCGTAATAATGCCGGCAATGTCATTGCCCATAAATAGCCAAAAATAGAGTGGTAATAATAAGAGCTGTGTAAAGAAGAGAAAGGGCGTGACGGAGAGCATTAAGCCGGCATTGCCTTTGCCGAGCTTTGTAAAAACCACCACATAATCAATACACGGCGTTAAGAGTACGAGTAGTATGCCGATTTTCAGCGTTGTTGCCGGCGAAAAAGCATGCAGAAGCGCCCAAACAATTAGCGGAACAATAACGTAGTTACTGATAAATAACGCAATAAAAAATCGCGGTTTTTGTAGGGCATTTTTCAGCTCTAAAAAGGGGATTTGCGCAAACATGCTAAACATCAGTAATCCTAATGTCAGCGGAATAAATGCCGTGAAAGCTGTTAAGGATTCTGCAAAATTGAGCCCCAAAAATACGGCAATAACAATGATGATGGCATATAACAGCGTCTGTTTTTCTTCAAGAATCGTGAGCATGTTGGAAATCGTAAACCTATTAAGTGTTAGTAAAAAGCAATTAAATTGGAATCTGTAGTGAAATTCGTTTAAGAAAGTTTCATTGTAAAACAGAGGCTAAATCATCGCTGCTTCGAATGCTTGCATTCTTTTAAATATCTCGTGTCAGCAATCTCAATCTTTTTAAAAATTTCAAACTGAAAGTAAAACCAATAAATAACTATCAGCAAATAACTATTCATAGACGTTATAAAAGCATTTAGAGTAAGCATTATATGATTTTTCTGAGCTGAGAATGATTTGTGAGAGAACTATTTTTTGATAACGAGAATCATGGGCTATAATTGAAGCGTTTTGTAACTATGACACGCTAGGATTAAGAGATGAAAGAGAGAACTGCCGAGAGCTATATTGCGAGCGCTAAAGAGGTTTTGAAGATTGAAGCGGATGCTGTTTTAGCATTGCAGACAGAAATTAATGAGAATTTTGTCGCAATTTGTGAGCTTCTTCGTGATTGTCGAGGACGAGTTGTGGTTACTGGCATGGGAAAATCGGGGCACGTTGGGAATAAAATTGCCGCAACGTTAGCAAGTACGGGAACGCCGGCATTCTTCGTTCATCCTGCGGAAGCAAGTCACGGCGATTTAGGGATGTTGACTGAATTAGATGTGGTGCTTGCGCTCTCAAATTCAGGCGAAACAGATGAAATTCTCTCTATTTTACCAATTATTGCGCGCCGTCAAATTCCGCTAGTTTCCATGACCGGCAACGCAAATTCTACGCTGGCAAAAGCTGCGAATTATCATCTTTTAGTTGCTGTGAAAAGAGAAGCTTGTCCGCTCAACTTAGCGCCAACGGCAAGTACAACATCTGCACTTGCAATGGGCGATGCGGTTGCTGTGACTCTTCTTGAAATGCGCGGCTTTACTTCGGAAGATTTTGCCTTTTCACATCCCGGCGGAAAACTTGGTCGCCGTTTGCTCCTTCGTGTGCAAGATATTATGGCGCCGTTTGAAGATTTAGCGGCAGTTGCTGAAACCGCAAGTTTAACCGATACATTATTAGCGATGACGCAAAAACCGTTAGGCGTTTCCGTTGCCGTGGATAGCGATCAGCAGTTATTAGGCGTATTTACAGAAGGTGATCTTCGCCGTTCGCTCATGACCGGCAAAGATGTGCATGAACTCACAATGGCAGATTGCATGACGAAAACACCTTTTACCATTCAGCCAGATGCATTAGCGGTAGATGCGGTGCATCTCATGGAAACAAGGCGTATTACGGCCTTGCCGGTGGTAGAGAATGGCAAAGTGTTAGGCGTAATCAACATGCATCATCTATTACAAGCGCGCGTGATTTAATCATAAGGATTCATCATGCTGGGCGGGATCTTCAAAAGTATGCAAGCATTCGACTCAGCTTTTTATCCGCTTTTGTTGTTCAAGACAGCTGATCCCATTAAGTCAATTTAGTTGAAAGCAGTCTAAAATTGTCAGAGCATTCAAGTATTAAAAAATATTTAAAAGTAGAGGAAGCGTATGAAATTAAATCCTGAGCAAGCGAGTGCCGTTCATCATATTCATACGCCGTTACTTGTATTGGCCGGCGCTGGTTCTGGTAAAACTCGTGTGATTACCGAGAAGATTAAATATCTGATCGAAAAGCAGTTCTTTGATCCTCGCTCGATTTTTGCCGTGACATTTACCAATAAAGCGGCGAAAGAGATGGCAGATCGTTTAGCCGGAACATTAGGAAAAGAGAAGGGCAGAAAGGTAAAAGTTTCTACTTTTCACACGCTAGGATTATCTATCTTAAAAAAGCACGGCAATCTACTTGGGCTTCGTAAAGGTTTTTCGATTTACGATCAGAAAGATACCTTTCAGCTCATGGAATCCTTGATTGAGAGCGATGCCGAAACGATTCGTATTGCGCTTGATCGAATTTCTAGTTGGAAAAATGATATGCGCTCGCTTGAATCCTTAAAAGCGGAAGCTTCGGATGAATATGAGCTAGCATTAGCCGAGCTTTACGAGCGTTATCAAGCACAACTTCTCTCTTATAATGCCATTGATTTTGATGATCTCATTCTGTTACCGATGCGTTTATTGCAGGAAAATGAAGAGGTTCGCCGATATTGGCAGAAAGAGATTCGCTATCTTTTGGTGGATGAATATCAAGATACCAATCTTTGCCAATATGAATTAGTGAAGCTGCTGATTGGCAAAGCGCATCATTTAACGGTTGTGGGCGATGATGATCAGTCGATTTATGCTTGGCGCGGCGCAAGGCCTGAAAATTTGCATCAGCTCAAAGTCGATTTTACGGATTTAACTTTAGTAAAATTAGAGCAAAATTACCGTTCCACAGGACATATTTTAAAAGCCGCAAACCATGTAATTGCGCTCAATCCTCATCTTTACGATAAATCTCTCTGGTCGAATTTAGGCGATGGCGAAAAGATTGAGATTCGAAATTTCAAAAGTGCCGAAGCGGAAGCGGAATATGTGGCAACTACCATTGTGCACGATGTCATGCTTCACGGCGGGCAATATCAGCAATATGCCGTGTTATATCGGGGAAATCATCAATCTAGAATTTTTGAAATGGCGCTGAGAATGCGCGGCATTCCGGTAAAAGTGGTCGGCGGATCAAGCTTTTTTCAGCAACCGGAAGTTAAAGATTTACTCTCCTATTTAAAGCTGATTTTAAATCCTGCGGATAATCCGTCGCTTCTTCGAATTATCAATATTCCTAAGCGAGAAATTGGTGCGATTACCTTAAAGAAAATCACAGAATTTGCCGCAGAGCATCGCTTAACGCTCTTTGAAACGCTGGAACATCCTCATTTAGGATCTTTTATTGGGAAAAATGCGCAGAAATGTGCGGCATTTGCCAAGATGATTCGAGGACTTTCGCAATATGAAATGGATGTGGAAACGCTCTTTGATAAGCTCACAAACGCCATTGGTTATCAGGATTATTTGAAAGATCAATCCTCTTCGCCGAAAGCCTTTGAGCGAAAACAAAATAGTGTCAATGCGCTTCGGGAATGGTTTGCCGGCGAATCCGCACCGCTTGGCGATATTCTTTCGAACTTAACGTTGATCTCCATTTTAGAGAATCAAAATGAAGAGAAAGATGAAAATGCCGTGACTTTAATGACGCTTCATAGCGCCAAAGGCTTGGAATTTCCCTATGTTTTCATGGTGGGATTGGAAGAAGATATTTTACCGCACCGAAATAGCATCGATAACGACACGATTGAAGAGGAACGCCGACTTTTTTATGTGGGCGTAACCAGAGCTCGGCAAAAGCTCGATATTACTTATTGCCGACAACGAAAGCGTTACGGCGAATGGGAATCTTGTCAGGTGAGCAGGTTTCTGCGAGAATTGCCGGAAGCCAATATTCTCTGGCATAAAGAGGGCGAAGCGCCGTCTAAAGAAGCGATGCGAGAAAATACTTCCAATACACTCGCCGGATTACAAGCGATGTTAGATACGTTGGAACGTTAAAGTTTGCTGACATATTATCTTTCAAAATTAGATACTAAAAGACAGTTAAATATCCTTCAAGACAACGGTTTCGATGCAGAGAATTTTAATGTGGAAAGTAATGTGCAAAAGTAATGTGAATAAATAATGGGAACAAGCGGATTTCAGATGAAATCATGATGAAAGCCAATGATTGACAACTGAGATTTATGGTAAGGTTCAAGATCAGAATTTGGATAAGGATAGAGGAATAGAATGCCGGCATTTTTAAAATTTCAGCGATTGAATCGTTCTGTGTTTTGCCTACTTTCCGGCGTTGCTTGTGCGCTTGGGTTGCTCTTTATTCTTGCGGTTACGGCATTTTATCTTCCGCAATTATCGATGAATATTCCCGGCATGATGAAGTTCATTACAAAAATCATGACGCTGAAATATCCGCTCCTAATTACAACTATTTCGCTCTCACTGCTCTTTAGTTATGCCTATATCGGTCGATTGATGGATGGCAATATTCCGCCATGGATTGCTATGATTCCGCTCGTCATCTTTTACGGCATCTGTTTTTATGTGATTTCTGCCTTTATGGAATTGTTGGCGGAGAGTAATTTTCTATTCTTCATTGCCAAAATGAAACGCTTTATTGATGCGCCAACACTTGCGAGCTTTCAGGTGCTTTTTTCAAAAGAATGGCTCCAATTTTTAGATGAGAAAAAGTGTTGGATTGATATCGGCATTTTGCTCTATGTTGTCATTTTGCTCTCGGCGATTTTCGTGCCAAGCCAAAAACAAGTGAATCGTTACGGCGATCCACAAAACTTATCTTTGCGTATGAAGATTGTGAGCGGGATATTTAGTCTGATATTTGCCGTTGTTATTTTGGCAACACTCATTATTTCCATACAGCTTTTAATGCTAAAAACGCCTTCTGAATATCTCACAAATTTCGAGCTGTTTCTGCATTACTATTCGCAGTGGCAAACCATCATGCCGGCATCACAAGGCCGAGGAATATAATCGATGAAGATCGGAAGCCTCTATGTGTGGCTCGCTCTGATTTTGTCTGTCAGCTTAAATGGCTTGATCGTGTTTTGGGGCGCGAAAACCTATCGAAGTGAAGTATTAGCCATCTCACAAAATGCCGGAAGTGATTTCACAGCGATGGAGTTTACGCTCGCTGTTGTTGCAAGTAGCGCTCATCATGAAGTGGATCATAATGCCGGCGATCATGATGATCAAGATGCTGAAGAAGATTTAGAGAAATTGCTGAAAGAGAATATTCAGCGAAATGATGAAAGGGTTGTTGATAAACCCGCCGGCGATACTGACAAGATCATTGCCGTAGAAACTTCTAATCCAGATGCGACATTCGTGAATGAATTTCCATCTGAAGAGATTAAATCTCAAGAAAATAGCCAAAACCAAGAAAATTCGAAAGCACAAGAAAACGTTACGAAGCAAGAAACATCAAAACCGCAAACGAAAGTAGGTTCTTCAAGTGTTTCAAAACCTTCAGTTACTCCAAAGCCCCAAAATACGCAAAATCCCCAAAGTCCGCAAAGCCCGAAAAACGCTCAAAATAGCACAGTTGCAACGGCTCGAAGTGGAGATCAGTTTGCATTAGAGCTTGCATCGAATATTCATTCTAGAATTGAAGGATGTTATCCGGAAAGCTCAAAACGCCGAGGAGAAGAGGGAATTGTATTCTTGAAAATCCTCAATCAAAACGCACAACTTTCTGTAGAAATCATTCAAAGTTCCGGATTTAAAAGATTAGATCGATGTGCGGTTTCGGCGGTAGAGAAGATATTGCCGGCATTAAAGATTCAAGAAGTGCCGGCATCGGGAATTACGCTCAAACCCATTCGTTTTCAATTGCGGTAAGATTGCGAAGAAGCTGTCAGTTTTTCGATAGATTCGATATCGTGAAACCAATTTAACAAAGCAGCATTGTAAAATAGAGGCTGATTCATCGCTGGGTCGAATGCTCGCATTCTTATGAAAATCCCGTGCCAGCACTACTCATTCTTTTTAGAATTTGAAACCGAAATCACGATACTTTTTAGCATTCTGAAGCGTTTTCTTTTAGTATCTAATCTTTAGAGCGATGAACGATATTCGATAAATGCCGGCAATCAATAGGAACCCATTATGCAAAATAACAGTAGCGCAATAGAGCTTCGGGAAATGACAGCGATGCTTTCTAATGGCGATATTTTGTTAAATGGAATTTCTTTTTCCTTACCAAAAGGCGCAAAACTTGCGGTGATTGGGGCGAATGGTTCGGGGAAAAGTACGTTAATGCGCGCGCTTCTTGGCATGATTCCTTGCGGATATGAGCAGTATCAGCTTTTTGGGGAAGATTTTGGAGCTATTTCTCTTAAAGATCGGGCGAAACTCATAAGCTATATCGGGCAAGATATTCATCCTGAAGCGGGAACGACCGTTTGGGAATGGTGCGAATTGAGCCGATTTCCGTATCAAACTTCAAAAGCGATCAATGATGAGATTATTTCAAAATCGCTAGAACAGTGCGATGCGCTCGCTTTTGCAGACCGAAAGCTAGATGATTTAAGTGGCGGAGAACGTCAGAGAGTCTATCTTGCCGGCGCTTTGGCGCAAGAAACACCGATCATTTTCTTGGATGAAGTCAATTCGGCATTAGATCCGAAATATCGAAAAGAGATGAATCAATTAGTGCTCTCGCTCGCTGAAAAAACGGTAATATCCATTACTCATGATATGAATGCTCTGGAAGATTTTAGCCATATTTTGGCGCTAAAATCCGGCAATATGATGGCGTTTGGCGAGAAAGATCAGGTTCTGAATCGGGAGATTTTAACCACTATTTTTGAATATGACTTTACTGAAATTTGGCACGATAATCGTGCGCGTTATTTCTAAAGAGGAAAATCATTATGTTATCGAAATCCTCGAATCCCCAAAATTTAGATTCTAACAACTCAAATTTAAAAAACACGCATCTGAAAAGCTCGAATCCAGAAACCTCTCATGAGGGAAAAGAGCGAGCGCAACGTGCGCAAAAAGCTCTGAAGCAGATGCATCAATCGCAAACAATGAAGCTCACTATGATTGTAATACTCAGCCTTATGACAATTTTCATAGCGCCGATGTTTGGATTAACATTTTTAACGCCGTGGAGCGATGGCAGTGAAATTTTTTGGCAAATGCGCGTTCCAAGAACATTGGCAGCGTGGCTCATTGGCGCAGGATTATCGCTTTCTGGATTAGTGTTTCAAGCGATTTTACGAAATCCCTTGGCAGAACCTTTCACATTAGGCGTTGCCGCCGGCGCAAGTTTAGGCGCGGCAATCTATATCTATTTCGGCGTCAGCTTAACGCTTGGCGTGATGAGTGGTATTAGTCTATTCTCTTTTTTAGGCGCGGGATTGATTACGATTTTGATCTATCAAGTGAATTTCAGAACAGGGCATTCCTCCTTTAAATTACTGCTCATGGGCGTGATTTTAACGTTCTTTATCTCAAGTATCTTAATGTTACTGCAATCGCTCGGGCAATCATCATCAGCGCTTGCCATGATGAGTTGGATGATGGGGCGATTATCGTTTGTTTCACTCACTGATTTATGGCAGTTATTGATCGTTACATCGATCTGTTTTCTCTTGATCTACCGCTTCTTTCCGGAGCTCAATTTATTGCAACAAGGCGAAGCCATTGCATTTTCTCGAGGCGTGAATAGTGCACGAATTATGGGATTTCTCTTTTTAGTAGTGAGTTTAATGACCGGCATTTTTGTAGCGCTTGCAGGGCCGATTGGGTTTATCGGCATGGTGATTCCCCATATTTGCCGGAAGCTTCTTGGTGTTGATCACAGAAGATTATTTATTGCCGTGATTTTTCTCGGCGGAATGGTGCTCGCAATCGCCGATACTTTGGGGTCGGTGTTGTTAAAGCCGGCGGAAATTCCTGTGGGCGTCATTACGGCGATTCTAGGGGCACCATTTTTTCTATTTATTTTGCTACGAGAAGGCAAACAGCAAAAATTCGTTGTTCCGAATAAAAATGAGAAAAAATGTCAGAAAAGGGTATGATGTTGCTGTTTTAAATGAATGCCAAGATATCAATTTCTATATTAAGACGGATATTGCCGGCATCTCATTTTATATTTAATTCAATATTTCATACCAAGTTGACTTGGGAAGTAGGGTGAAATTCCCTCACGGACCCGCCACTGTATATCGATGTTCGATGAAGTCAGACACCAACCAACTGGATCAACTCTCGAGGTTAAAGAGGTTTTATGTTAGAGCAACTTTCTCAAAAAGTGAGTGTGCTAGCGGTTCTGTCTGCGCTCTCAATTTCCCAATCATTCGCTAATGAGCGACCAGAAACTATCGAAAATGATGATGAAATCATCTTCACGGCAAATCGCACGGCAACATTAGCAAGCGAAGTGGGCAGTCAAAGCATTGTTATTACCGAAAAAGAGATTCAAGCAAGACAATATCATTCCGCAACAGAAGCACTTGCCAATCAACCGGGGCTTATTTTAAGCCAAAATGGGATTAATGGACCGAGTTCTATTTTTATTCGTGGGGCGAATAGTCAAAATACATTGGTATTAGTAGATGGTGTTCCGCTTGGTGATCCGATGGGGACTGGTCGAACGGTAGATTTCTCGATGTTAGGATCGCTTTTAGACGTGAATCGTATTGAAGTCTTGAAAGGACCGCAAAGTGCGCTTTATGGAAGCTCTGCAATGGGCGGTGTGATCCAAATTTTCACGAATAACCTGAATCAGCCGGGAACAAAATTACGTTTGATGGCAGGTTCAAAAGGCACGGTTCAAGCGAGTGCAACTACGACAGGGCAAGTAGGCAATTTACGTTACTCTTTAGGTGGATTAATTGAAAATGTGAAAGGCATCGACACGACAACGGATTCAAGTGAGAAGCCCCACAATGATTATGATCGAGATCGAAATAAAAACCGTCAGCTTTCAGGAAAGTTAAATTATCTTTTAACAAATGAATTAGATCTTGATTTTGCATTCACTTACAACGATCGATATTCTGATTACGATAACTTTTTTAACACAACAAACTTTAATGATTATAATAAGTCAAAGCTTTTTACGGGTAGAGTGGCGCTAAATGGATCATTTCTAGAAGATCAATGGACATCAACTTTAGCTTACTCCTTAATGAAGTCAGATCGAGATGATTATAGTGGTTCAAGCTTCTCACCTATGGGAAAAACGCATTACCGATACTATGGGAAAACTCAAACAGTTAATTTTGATAATGAATTGAGTTTCTATGATGACTTTAAAACCCGTTTTGGACTTGCATATCAAAAAGAGCAAGGCTCGGGAGATGATCGTCAAAAGCATTCGCAAAATACAAAAAGTATTTATGTAGAACAAGATCTGAATTTTAATGATCGATTCTTTAATACGGTAGGAATTCGATATGATAAAAACTCGATTTTTGGTAGTAAAACAACCTATCGTTTAACATCACGTTATAACTTTAATGAGATGTTTGCTGTAAAGGGAAGTTTTGGAACGGGATTTTCAGCTCCTAATATTTATCAACTATATGGTGACTATGTTGGTAATACAGAATTGAAAGCAGAGACAAGTCGGGGGTATGACGTTGGATTAGAGTTTAAGCCAACGAATAGCTCTTTAATTGGAATTAGTTACTTTCATACTAGTTATAAAAATATGATTGATTATTTTGAATTTCCGGGAACATATACTGGGGAATATCGTAATTTAGATCGTGCGAAAATGAAAGGTTTTGAAGTTGTCGGATCGTGGGAATTGAATGATCAACTAGCGCTTTCGGGAAGCTATACTTACTTAGATGCAAAGCAGAAAGATCCTGGAAAAAGTTATGAGAGAATGCTTCGCAGACCAAAACATCAAGTGACTGGGAATGTTACTTATCAACCAATGACGAATCTAACATTGAATGCTAGTGCAACGTATTACAGTGCAAGAAAAGATGTCAAAGATGGGAAGGAAGTAATGTTGGGATCTTTCACAATAATAGATATTACTGGAAGTTATAAAATCAATAATACGTTTGAAGTAGATGCTAAAATTCAAAATGTCTTGAATAAAGACTACGAATTTGCGAAAGGTTACCGTGAACGTGGGAGATCGGCTTATATTGGTGTGAACATTTCACTGTAATAAAGTCTTAAAAAAGTTTGTAATAGTCCGAAATAAGATTTTAGAATGAGATAAACTTGATTTAGAGATCAATAGCGTAAGGTTTTCTTACGCTATTTTTATATTATTACGAATATCATGTGAAAATTTACCTTAATATGTTTATGATCTAAATGGATTTAGTTTCCTCTATGTATTTGTAAAGATGACAGAGAAAAGAAAAAGGAGTTAATCGTCATGACCTTAAATAAGAAGGTTGCTTGGTTGGCTAAGTTTTGTGTTTTAGTTATGGGCTTGTTTGTGAATCAGGCTTATGCTGAATATATTGTCGTTCCGAAAGGGGAAGGTAAGAATTGTCAGCGAATCGTATCAATATCACCGGCATTGAGTGATATTCTCCTGTCATTGAAACTAGATGATCGAGTTGTGGGTTCGACTCGATATTGTCAATTGCCTAAAGATAGAAATCGACAATTAGTTGGGGGATATTTTGATCTCAACTTTGAAAAAGTGGTGTCGTTAAAGCCTGATATCGTATTTATAGAAGGTAGTGTGAATAATCCGATTTCACTGAAACTGAAAAGCCTAGGCATTAAGCATCGTGTTTTCTCATTGGATACGCTTGATGATATGGAAGCGGCTAAACAGGAGATTGGACACTATTGTGAAGGAGAAATGGTGATCGGTGGGAATACTTTGAGAGATGATCTATTCGCTTTTGTTCCCGAATCACAGCAGCAGGTAGAACAACCTCCAAGAGTTTTAATTCTCTATAATTACGGCGATAATGCCGCTAAAGTCTTACCACGGCTTGCTGCTGGTAGAAGTTTTCATGGAGAATTGCTAGAAGCTTTATCCATGGAAAATGTCTATTTAGGACCTTTGAATGCGCCTGAGTTAACACGAGAATCAATTTCGCTTTTAAATCCAGAATGGATCTTTATTTTTAATAGCATGGCAGGTAATAATTTATTAGAACCGGGGAGTCTTGTTGTCGATCAAATTACGCCTAAATGGGAGTTCTTAACAATGATTGATGCCGTGAGAAAGAATCAAGTGTACGAAATTAAAGGGTTTTATACGCAGATCCCATCGGTAGCGGCAATGAGGCATTTAGGGAAAGTCATTGGGGAGACTGTTTATGATGAAGGGTAAGGTAATATAGACTTATCATCATCAAGGGTAAAAACCTGCTATCCCATTCCAAAACCATGATATTTTTGAGTAGAATTTATCTATTTATGGTAGAGTAAACAGCTTTATTTTTACATTAATTGATTTTAGGGAGTTCATCATGAGCAAACAACAGACTTTATCAATCATTAAGCCAGACGCAGTTGCAAAAAACGTTGTAGGCGCAATCTATTCACGTTTTGAAGCAGCAGGTTTCAAAATCGTTGGTGCAAAAATGACTCATTTAACTCGTGAAGAAGCTGAAGGTTTCTACGCAGTTCATAAAGAGCGTCCTTTCTTCAACGACTTAGTTGAATTCATGATCTCAGGTCCAGTTGTGATTTCTGTATTAGAAGGCGACAACGTAATCGCTAAACATCGTGAAATTTTAGGTGCAACAAACCCTAAAGAAGCAGCGGCAGGAACGATTCGTCATGACTACGCTGAATCTATCGATGCAAACGCAGTTCACGGTTCAGATGCTCCTGAAACAGCAGCAGTTGAAATCGAATACTTCTTTGGTCCAAATGCAGCTGGAACACCAAAAGTTTGCGCATAATTGCTGACTTTAAATAAGTAAGAAGGACTTTAAATATCTATGTTAGATATTGAGATTAAAGTAGAAAACGTAAAGCGTCAGACGAATTTATATAGTCTGACGTTTGACGATTTAAAAGAATTTTGTGCATCAATCGGTGAGAAGCCTTATCGCGCCACACAAATTATGAAATGGATTTATCATAAAGGTGTGCGTTCGATTGATGAAATGACGGATGTGTCGAAAAAAACGCGTGAAAAACTCAAAGAGATCACAACACTTCATTTACCGGAAGTGATTATGGATAATCTCTCGGAAGATGGGACGCGTAAATGGCTCGTGCGATTAGATTCAGGAAACTCCATTGAGATGGTGTACATTCCTGAAGATGACCGTGGAACACTTTGTGTTTCCTCTCAAGTAGGTTGTGCGTTAGATTGCTCTTTCTGTGCAACGGGAAAGCAAGGCTTTAACCGAAACTTAAGCGTTGATGAGATTATTGGTCAGCTAATGATTGCAAAGTTACTCTTAAATGACTTTGAAGAGATCGATAACTTCACGCCACGAAAAATCACGAATATCGTCTTCATGGGAATGGGTGAACCGCTTCTGAATTATCGTAATGTGGTTTCAGCAATGAAAATCATGATGGATGATTATGGATTTGGTTTATCGAAAAGACGTGTGACGTTAAGTACATCGGGCGTTGTGCCGGCATTATTAAGATTAAAAGAAGATATTGATGTTGCGCTTGCAATCTCACTTCATGCGCCTTACAACACACTACGTGATGAATTAGTGCCGATTAATCAGAAATACCCTATTGCCGAGTTATTAGATGCTTGCCGTAACTATATTGATGGAACGAACAAGAAGATCACTTGGGAATATGTATTACTGAAAGGGATTAATGATCGTGATGAGGATGCGCACGCATTAGCGAGATTAATTCGTAATATTCCAGGTAAAGTGAATCTGATTCCATTTAACCCATTTGACGGCGTTGATTATAAAACGTCAGATCGCAAACAGATCGATCATTTTAGATCGATTTTGATGGGATATGGTTTAGTCGTCATGACTCGAAAAACTCGAGGTGATGATGTAGATGCCGCTTGCGGACAGCTTGCCGGTAAAGTAAAAGATCGTACCAAACGCACAGGCGAAGAACGTTAAAATAAGGCATTGTGATTGTCTTGACTCAATAAAAGCAGGCTGATTTTTTAATCAGCCTTTTTGCTGGCTGTTTTGCGATAAATATGCGCAAATAAAAACAATTTAAAAGAAGTTTTTGTAAATAATGATTTTGTTTTATATGAATTGTTAATTAAGCTTGATTACTTTATCTTAAGCATTTACCCTTGTTAATATTCTTTAATTAATAATTATAAGTAATATTTAAAAGGTGTTTTATGTCGGAAGTAAAGAGAGTATTATTATTTCCAAGCCTTCCTAGTGTTGTAATAATGGTATCTATTTTATCGGGATGTTCGTTGATAGAAGTACCTTTCTATAACTCCAAGCAAGAGATTGTTGAACTTTCAATGTTATCTGAGGCGCAGCAGAAACATTATGAGTTGAGTATGAATTATATTGATTCAGCACATTATGATATTGCTGAAGAAAAGTTGTTATCGATTATTGATGAGTATCCGCAATTTGCAGATGCTTATAATGCTCTTGGCGTTATTTATGAACGCAGAGGACGTGTGACAGAAGGAAGTGAAGCATTTTATACGGCGATAAAAATTAATCCGAATTATGTTGTTGCCGTGGAAAATTACAGTCAGTTAAAATGTTATACGAAAGGCGCTTCAAGTATGGAAGATGATGGTAATGAAGCGAAAGAGCTTCGATTAAAATCTCGCCTATATACTGCAGCTTCTAAGTGTTATATTAGTAAAAATAATTTTTCTGATGGAGAAATTATGATAAATAAGGCGATAGAATTGGACTCAGATTATGCTTTGAGTTATTTCTATTTAGCAACAATACAAAATAAAAATCAGCAGTTTGAGTTGGCAAAGCAATCGATAGATCAATTTAATGATTTAAATGGTTATACTTCAGAGAGCGCAAAGCTCGGATATACTATTAATCGTGCATTAAATAATCAAAAAGAAATGCAGAAATATCGATATGTATTAATGACTCAATTTAACGAGGCAATATAGGGGAATCTTAGGAAAATGACTGCTCAAGAATTAGGCGAAAAGCTAAAAGCAGCACGGCAAGATAAAGATTTATCAATCGAACAAGTATCGAGAGTACTTTCTTTGAGACCCGCATTAGTAAACGATTTGGAAAAAGGTTGCTATCGTAATATTGGTGCATCTCTTTATGTTAAAAATTATTTACGAAAATATGCTAAATTTTTAGGAATTTCTCATGAAGAAATTGAAATGGATCTGCATCAATTAAATATGGGATTAGATGCTAAAAGCCAAGGTTTTTATGAAACCTCCAAAGTAAAGCATGAAGCGGAAGAGAAGAAACGTTCCAATCATTTTAAGTATTATTTAATGTTTGTGGTGTTGGTCATCGTTGTCTTTGCCTATTTATATCAAACAGGAGTCATTCCTTCGCCGTTTAAAGGAATATCTGTTGATAGCAAAGAGGAAGTCTACCTTCCCAATGAAAGGCTTCCTTCTTTAGAATTAGAGCATAATTTACAACGCAATAAAATTGCCGATCGTAAAGATGTCAGCTTTGAAGAGTTATTGATTGATTCAATGGCACAGCATCAGGAAACCATGTTAGATGAACTTCATCAAACAGCATTCGTAGAATATGACAATGATGATCATGCGTTAAATACTGAAGAGAATATCCATTTAGTCACATTAGATAGAGAAGATGAGGTAATCTCTCACTCATCGGAGCTCTTAAAAAAAAACAGTCGCTATCTCACATCTAATCAGTCAGATGTGTTAGGAACATCACTCAGGTATTATGCACCATTGCTCTCTTCCAGAACTTTGCCGACAATAAACATTGGCTCAATGCCAATTTCGGCAAAATTGAGCACGGTTAAATCTCATTTTCACTATTGGTATAAAACGCCCTCTGATATCCATTTGGGTGTAAAAACTCCCGAGCTATTTCAAGATTTATTCAGCGCTAAAACAAAAAATCTACTCTCGATATACGATAGAGAGAGTGGTTTTTATCCGTTTATTGAGAATGCGGTTTTAGGATTTCAGTTAAAGAGTAGAGAGAAACAGTTACAAGATATTACTGCGCAAATAGCCTCAATAGAGATCTTAAAAGAATCTTCTTTAACTGATGATTTTTCAGAAGCAATCGTGGAAAATACTGTTTCTACAGAATCGAAAGAGATGTTGAATTCTGAACTCCAACAATATTTGATCTTACAAAAAGCGACATTAGAGCAAGAAATTCAACAATATCTTGCGCTAAAGAGAGAGAAAGCGCTCCTTAAAATAGTGGCTGAAGATATTACGACATTAGAAATTCAAGATCATCAAGGTCGCATTATTACCAATCGAGTGATGAAGCGAGGAGATGAATATCAGATGGAAGGGCAGGGAAGTTATGATGTTTATTTGGGCAATCCTGCGGTGATAGATAAAATAACAGTTAACGGAACGATGATTCCGGAGTATTATTATAAGCCTTTAACAGAAGAAGCTGTTTCTATTCGATTTTCTCTTAACTCTGAACAGTATCGCTAGGAAAAAATAAGTAATGAGTACAAAAATAAATGCTTTGCGTGGTATGCATGATTGTTTGCCGGAAGAAATTGGTTATTGGCAAATGATTGAAGGCCATTTGAGATCTCTCTTTCAAGAGTATGGTTATTCAGAAATTAGAACTCCCATGATGGAAGAAACTCGCCTTTTCACAAGATCTATCGGGGAAGTGACCGATATCGTAGAAAAAGAGATGTATACTTTTCCAGATCAAAATGACAACTTGAGTTTATCGCTTCGCCCAGAAATGACGGCTAGTATTGTAAGAGCCGGTGTTCAGCATGGACTTTTTTATAATCAAACTCAAAAGTTATGGCAAATTGGACCAGCATTTCGTTATGAGCGTCCACAAAAAGGTCGTTATCGTCAGTTCCATCAAGCAGATATTGAAATTTTTGGTATTGAAACACCTGATGCGGATGCAGAAATGCTTGCGATGCTTGCAAGATTTTGGAAGCGTTTAGGCATTGAAAATGAAGTAAAGCTTGAAATTAACTCTATGGGAACTTCGGAATGCCGTAAGGAATACCGTGAGAAGCTCATTGCTTATTTTGAAGGCTTTAAAGAGCAACTTGATGAAGATTCAACGAGAAGACTCTATACGAATCCGCTTCGTATTTTAGATTCTAAAAATCCTGATTTAAATGAAATCATTACCAATGCACCAAAACTATTAGATCACTTAGATGCAGAATCTAAGGCGCATTTTGATACTTTATGTCAACAACTTGATATTTTAGGGATTGAATATGTGATTAATCCTAGAATTGTTCGAGGAATGGACTATTATACGAGAACGGTTTTTGAGTGGACGACGAATAAGTTAGGTTCACAAGGAACGGTTTGTGGCGGTGGTCGATATGACAAAATGGTGGAAGAATTAGGCGGAAGAGCAACACCTGCGATAGGTTTTGGAATGGGAATGGAACGTTTAATCCTTCTTTGCCAAGCTTGTGGTGTTGAGTCTAATGATTCGAGTCCTCAATTATCAACAGTATTCTTGGGCGAGAAAGCATCTCTTCATGGTCTTGTGATTATTGAACAGATTCGAAATGAATTTCCACAAATTCTGATCCAAGCAAATTTAGGTGGCGGTAGTATGAAGTCACAAATGAAAAAAGCTGATCGATCTAACGCTAAATATGTTTTAATTATGGGTGATGACGAGTTAGACAAAGGTATTGTTATTCTTAAAGATCTTCGTCAAGATGGAGAACAACAAGAAATCCCTCGTCATGATCTTTCACAGTTTTTACGTAATCGTTTACAATAATATTAAATAAGATAGAAGGTTAAATGTAATGGCTTTAAATCAATATGAAACAGATGAACAACGTGCGGAAGTCTTAGTAGACTGGCTGAAGAAGAATGTTGCTTATCTTATACTTTTAGTAGTGATTGTCATCGGTTCTATTGCCGGGGTTGAGTATTACAAACGCAATTCTGTGAGCCAATTAAATAAAACATTTGATACTTACGAATCTTTTTTAACAGATTATGCCGATAAGCCGATTAATGCGGTGGAAAGTGAGAAGTATATTGCAGAAAATGAGGGGATTTACCAAGTGTTTTCTGCAATGCTTTTAGCAAGAGAAGCTCATGGTGCTGGGGATTTCACAGCAGCAGAATCTTTTTTAACAACGGCATTAGAAAGTGCTGATGATGAGGGAATGACATCACTTCTCCAATATCGCTTAGCTGCGGTACAGTTTGATCAAGGAAAAAATGAAGCGGCACTAGCATCTCTCAAGGAGATTCAAGCAGTTGAATTTTTAGGTTTAAGAAAAGTATTAGAAGGCGATATTTATCTCTCAATGGGGCAATCACAAGATGCACAGATCTCTTATGAAGAGGCGTTATCAAGTGAAATCGTTCCTGATGGTGCGCGTAATAAGCTTGAACGTTTAGGCACAAAATAGAAAGTTGGGGATAGGATTAGTTCAATGAAAAAAATTATCACAGCAATCATTGTTGCAGTAGTTATTGCAGGATGTTCAGGTGGGCTTCGTGGGAAGAGTAATTTAGTACAACCCACAGAACTGAATAGTGCAATACCTTCTAATGTTGTTATCAAAAATTGGGAAGCTAAAACCAATAGCAAAACGCCTAAAGATAGTAATCTCAGATTTTTAATTGCAAATGATGGTACAAGCACGCTCTATGTTGCGGGTCAAAAGGGGATTGTTACCGCGATTGACATGAATAATGGTGCTAAAACTTGGGAAAAGAAGATCGGATCCCCACTATATACAGGAATTGATTATAGCCAAGGTGTTTTACTAGTAGGTAGACAAGATGCTTATGTTGAAGCAATTTCTGCAACTACGGGTGAAAAACTCTGGGAAAAGAAAGTATTAGGCGTTCCGGCAGTCTCTCCTGTTGCCAATGATAATGTTGCAATTGTGAGAACACTATTCGGTGCAGTAGAAACGTTTGATCTACAAACAGGGAATGATGGCTGGGCATATATTTTCAATAACTCAGAGCTATCTGTGTTAGGGGCAGCACCACCAACATTTTTAAACAATGACGTATTAATTGCGAGTGATGAAGGTACTTTAGCATTGCTTGATACAAGAACCGGTGAAGCTAAATGGGGAACGGTGTTAAGCCAACCTGTTAATGCAAGTTTTATGGGTGGTTTACGTGATGTGGATGCGGGAATTGTTGTTACCAATGATCGTATTTTTGTAGGTCAATATCTTTCAGGCATTACGGCTCTTAATCATCAAGGCCGTAAACTATGGCAGAAAGGGAAAGGAACGTATGCAGGGCTCGTTTTTACAGGAAACTCTGTCGTATCGGTAGAGCGTGATAGCACCATTCAAGCATTAGATGCACAAGATGGCGCATCGCTTTGGAGTAATCAAGATTTAAGAGGCAGGGATTTAACAAAACCTGTTTTAGTAGGAAATAGAATAGTTGTTGGAGATTATCAAGGATTTGTACATGTGCTTGATAGTACGACAGGACAACTACAAGGATCCACAAAAATTGGATCCACAGGATTTTTACTGGATATTAGAGAGATCAATGGAAGTGTTTATCTCTTAGATCATTCAGGTACACTTTATAAAGTTTCAATTTAAGGGATAGGATGTCAGAACCGCTTATCGCCCTTGTAGGGCGTCCTAATGTTGGGAAATCAACGATATTTAATGCATTAACACGGACGAGAGATGCATTAGTTGCCGACCAACCAGGTTTAACAAGAGACCGCCAATATGGCGTAGGTAAGGTTGGAGATCGACCTTACGATGTATTAGATACAGGTGGATTATCAGGTGACGATAATCAAATGGATCATCTCATTGCAGGTCAAGCATGGATTGCTGCTGAAGAAGCTGATCTCATCTTCTTTATTGTAGATGGAAGATCTGGCGTTACTGCATTTGATGAAGAGATTGCAGATAAACTGCGTCGCATGGGAAAACCTGTCGTTGTCGTTGTGAATAAAGCAGAAGGAATCTCTCCTGAAGTGATCGTTGGGGAGTTTTACTCTTTAGGATTAGGAGAACCTGTTGCAGTATCGGCTGCGCATCATCAAGGGTTATATGAGTTAATGCTCAACGCATATACTCGTATTAATTTCCCAGATAAGAAAGAGCAAAAAGAGATTCAAGACGATATTATTCGCCTTGCCGTATTTGGTCGACCAAATGCCGGTAAATCAACCTTGATTAACCAAATGCTTGGTGAAGAGCGTGTATTGGCATCAGATGTTGCCGGAACAACACGTGATAGTATCGAGATTCCATTCTCAGCGTATGATCGTGATTTCATTCTCATTGATACAGCCGGCATTCGTCGCCGAAGCCGTGTGACAGATGTGATTGAAAAATTCAGTGTCATTAAGAGCTTAGATGCCCTTGAGAAAGCGAATGTTGTTGTATTTGTCTTTGACGCGAAAGAAGGCTTATCAGATCAAGATGCAACGCTTTTGGGTGCTGTGTTAGAAGCTGGAAAAGCGCTCATTCTTGCGGTTAACAAATGGGATTCGCTAGAAGAAGATGAAAAGAGCTGGGTACAACAAGATTTTGCAAGACGTTTTGCATTTATCGACTTTACGGAACCACTTTTTATCTCGGCACTGAAAGGTCAGGGCGTATTACAAGTGATTCGTGAATCGATTCGTGTATTTGATCAGTCAATGCGTGAATTTACCACGAATGAACTCTCTAATATCTTAGAGTATGCTGTTCATAGTCATCAACCGCCCATGGAAAAAGGCTATGCACCAAAGCTTCGTTATGCGCATCAAGGTGGAAAGAATCCACTGAAGATCATCATTCATGGTAATCGTACACAATATGTGAAAGATAGCTATACACGTTACTTAAGTAATATGTTTAGAGAATCTTTAGAAATTGATGGAACGCCGGTAAGAATTTTGTATCGCACGAATGAAAATCCTTATGCGAATCGTCCTGGAAAAGAGACAGAAATTCGCGGAAGTGCAAAGCGTAAACGTAAGTTAGAGCGCGCGAAAGAGAAGAAGTAGATACTTGCTGAACGATTGCTGAGATCAGTTGTAATAGATTTCATATCTTGTAGATATATTCAGATACACAAAAAACCCATTTCACTGAAATGGGTTTTTTTAATGGAATACTTTTTTGGGAAATTTTCTAATAATTTTTACAGAAAAGAAGTTTCACAAGAAGCCTATCTTATGCTTTATTCCAGCGTTAATTGCCAAAATCCCGTGTGATCTTTAATGAGTGATAATGTATCAAACGTATTACTGCCATCTTTAAAATTCAGGGTATAACGAACAATTGCTCTATCTTTATCAGGATTATACTCAATAGAGTGATACTCAATTTTATCAATTCCGCCTTTTTCTTGAATATTAAAGGCTAAGTCTTGAAATATGATGGCAAGAATATCGTAGAGTTCTGATTCCGATTTTCGTTCACGCAAATTCTCTTCTAAATTAAACAGAGAGAGAAGTTCGGGATAATTTTGGCTGTTGAGAGATTCATAAAAGGTATGAATACTCTCTTCGGGAGAATGTGGTTGCGAGCAACCGACAAGACCTACCATGCAACCGAGTATAAAAATCTGCACTTTTTTTATCATGCGTGATGGCTAAATACCTATAAAAAGAGAAAGGCAATTATAACAGATATTCACATAAACTTGGGGGGGAACGATCGTTCTAACTGGAGGTTTCAAAATGAAGCACTGTTACTCTTTAAAGAAAACTAAGCATTCATTTGATGTTAATAAATTGATGCTAATAAAAAGTCATAAAAAACGATAGCTTTATATGAGGAGCTATCGTTTATTTATGGAAATTTTATCTGTAAATGATATTTTATTTTATCATTTAACGCTTTTTAAGTTTTCCTAAGGCATCCGCAAAGGGATTATTACTCGGCGCTTCCGAGCGATTATTCATCGATCTTTTCTGATTCTTAGATGCCGGTGCAAAGCTATTGTTGCTGTTATTATTACTTTCGCCGACAGAATCATTCATGCGCATGGTAAGCGCAATGCGTTTACGAGGAATATCCACTTCGAGCACTTTCACTTTAACGATATCGCCGACCTTTACCACTTCATGAGGATCTTTCACAAAGCGATCGGCAAGGGCGCTGATATGCACTAAACCATCTTGATGAACGCCGATATCCACAAATGCACCAAAGTTTGCCACGTTGGTAATGACACCTTCTAATTGCATGCAGGGCGTTAAATCGGCAATTTCAGAAACATCTTCTCTAAAGGTTGCCGTAATAAACTCAGGGCGCGGATCTCGGCCGGGTTTTTCGAGCTCTTCTAAAATATCTTTAATGGTTGGAATTCCAAATTTATCGCAGACAAAATTCTGAGGATTGAGCTGTTTGATGAAAGTACTATTGCCGATAATTTCATTGAGAGATTTTCCGGTCGCTTGCAATATGCGCTCAACCACAGGATATGCTTCTGGATGCACTGCCGAAATATCAAGCGGATTACTGCCACGAATTCGCAAGAAACCTGCCGATAATTCAAATGCTTTTGGTCCTAATCTTGGCACTTTTTTGAGGGAAATACGATTTTTGAAAGGACCATTTTCATCTCGGTAAGTGACAATATTTTGCGCCGTTGTCGAATTTAAGCCGGACACTTTGGCAAGTAGTGCACTCGATGCGGTATTGGCATCCACGCCGACGGCATTTACGCAATCTTCCACTACAGATTCAAGCATGCGATTGAGCTGAGATTGGTTCACATCATGTTGATATTGCCCAACACCGATGGCTTTTGGCTCAATTTTCACAAGCTCTGCTAAAGGATCTTGTAAGCGTCTTGCAATAGAAACAGCACCACGAAGGGAAACATCGAGCTCCGGAAATTCTTTTGCCGCAAGTGCAGAAGCAGAATAGACCGAAGCGCCGGCTTCGCTTGTGACGACTTTATTAAGTTTCGGGAATTTTTTGCAGAGCTCAGAAGCAAGCTTATCCGTTTCTCTCGATGCCGTACCATTACCGATAGATATAAGTTCAGGATCATGTTTTTCGACCAGTTTCGCTAACACATGAAGTGCTTCATCCCATTTATTAACGGGAACGTGCGGATAAATCGTCGCCGTATCAAGAAGCTTTCCAGTGCGATCCACAACCGCAATTTTACAACCTGTACGAAGACCGGGATCAATGCCGAGAATTGCTTTTTCTCCTGCTGGAGATGCGAGTAGAAGGTCTTTGAGGTTTCTGGCAAATACTTTGATCGCTTCCGTTTCAGAAGCTTCTTTGAGTTGATTAATGAGTTCAAGGGAAAGAGAAAGATTCAGCTTTGCTCGCCAACTTAAACGAATGGTATCTTTCAACCAATCATGGGGGTTTATGAGCGCAAGGGTATTGGTAATTGTGCCGAGCGGTGCATCTTCTAACTCTTCCGGTAGTTTTAGCTCTAAAGAAAGGATATCTTCATTACGACCACGAAGAAGCGCTAAAGCACGATGTGATGGAATGGATTTAATAGTTTCTTTAAATTCAAAATAATCTTTATAGTTACTGCCGGCATCTTCTTTTTCTTTTTGCACTTCTGAATGAAGCTCTGCAAACTCCCAAAGATATTGACGAAGCTTTCCTAAAAGCTCGGCATTCTCGGCAATGCGTTCAATCAGAATAAAGCGCGCGCCATCTAATACTTGTTTAGTATCGTTAAATCCTTGCTCAGGATTCAGATAATTGCGGGCAAGGGTTTCGATATTGTCATTGATCTGATTTTGAAAGAGAAGATCCGCCAACGGTTCAATGCCGGCTTCAATGGCCATTTGTGCTCTTGTACGGCGTTTTGGGCGGTAGGGAAGATATAGATCTTCAAGTTCAGTTTTGGTATTAACGGCGTTGATTTGCGCTCTTAATGTGTCGGTGAGTTTTTCTTGCTCAAAAATAGAGTTTAGAATCGTTGCCCTGCGTTCATTGAGCTCTCGTAAATAGATTAAACGTTCTTCTAAAAGACGAAGCTGCGTATCATCTAAACCGCCGGTCGCTTCTTTACGATATCGTGCGATAAACGGCACGGTTGCACCTTCATCAAGAAGTGTAATTGCTGAAGATACTTGAGATTTCGTTGCGCCTATATCGCCGGCAATAATGTTAGGAAGCGCGGTAAGATGCATCTGCATATCGGTTTGAATCGCCATTAATCAAAACTCCTTGATGGGTAGAAATTATTAAAAGTTTGAGGGGCATTATACCTTTATTCTTTTTTTGTGAAGATATTAAGGTTACTTGGAAATTCTTTATGATTCCTTAGATATAAAGCCATAGATAGACTATAGATAAATTTTATAAATGATCTAGGTGATTCCTGAAAAAAATTGATGTTTTTTTTCTAACGCAAAATTATGTTAAACTACTTGATTAAAAGTAAATTATTCAGATCTATTAAACGAATAATAGTAATCTTATTGAGTAGCGAATATTGGATAGAAAAATGAAGAAAAGAATTATTCTTGGAGGAATCCTTATCTCATTAATGACAGGAATAAGTATTGCCAAAGAGAAAAGTGCAACTCACAACGATCAGCCAATTTTTGGGCGTTATGAAGTTGTGACGATTACTGAATTAGACTCAGTGCCAATTCAAGCCAAATTAGATACAGGTGCTTTTACGGCATCATTAAATGCTCGAAATATTGAATATTTTGAAAAAGGTGAGGATGATTGGGTTCGTTTTACACCGGTCATTGGGCATAAAGAATTAGCGACACGTGAATTGCCTTTATTGAAAATTTCACGTATTAAACAACGAGCGGAAGAAGGCGATGATAGCGATGATCACGCTTCATCACAGCGTCCCGTTGTGAAAATGACCCTTTGCATTGGTAACATTCAAAAAGAGATTGAAGTGAATCTTACCAATAGAGAACACTTCACATATCCGTTATTATTAGGCGCAAAATCATTAAGACAGCTGAAAGCATTAGTAGATGCCGGCCGTAAATATACCGTTGATCCTGTGTGTCGATCATAAGTGGATGATCGACATCAGTGAGAAAGAAACGAATACATTATTATAAGGAAACGATCGCGTGCGCTCAGCAAATCTACATTTAAAAGTATTAATATTTCTTCTTCTAGCCGTTGGCTTAGGGTCTATTTTTTATGAACGTTATGTTCTACAAATTCCTTTTACCGACCGAGAAGTTGAAAACCTCTGGACAATTGATGCCAAAATCACGTATGACGTTCCAAAGGAATCTTCAGTATCCACGAAGTTTTTTATCCCGACTAATTATCAGCAATACACAAAGTTTAGTGAATCGCTGATTGCCGATAAAGAATATGGACAAGTTTTCGAAGAAGATGCGCTTGGCAATAAAATCGCGCATTACTCTATTCGCCGAACGCAAGGTCCTGAAACAATCTATTATCGTCTATCGTTATCTCCTAATTTTGGCGATAAAGAGACACCCGAAGAGACAATCGGCACGATTTACCGTGAGAAAATTCCTCTTGAAGGTGCTGAAAAAGTCGCAGCAGATGCATTAGTTAATGATATTCGAGCAACTTCATCGAATACATTAACCTTTATCAGCGAAGCGATTCGCCGAGTCAATATGAAGGATAATGCCAATGTGAATCTTCTTTTACATGGAGATGATTCTCTTAAAAATCGTTATGCCGTTGCGGAATTATTGTTATCTCAAGCACATATTCCTGTGCAGCGTGTGAATACGTTGGAGTTGAAATCCAGTATCGATCAAACACCAGATGTTTGGCTTCGTAGTTATATTGAAACATCGAATCGTGATGAAAAGACGAAACGAAATGTCACGACCGGCAAATGGTATTACTTCAATATGGTGGACGGCAGTGTTGGTTTGCCGAAGAATCATATTGTTTGGTGGGTTGGCGATGATTCGCTCATTAGTGTAAACAATGCGTTAAAACCAAAAGTATCCTTTAGCGTTTCAGATAAAGAGCTTACGGCGATTAGTTTAGCGCAGGTTGAAAACACGAAAAGTGCAGAATTCCTCTCTTATTCACTCTATGATTTGCCGATTGAAATCCAATATAGTTATGAGCTCATGCTCATGATTCCCTTTGGTGTTTTAGTCATTCTGCTCGTACGTAACGTGATCGGGATTCAAACCCTTGGAACCTTTACGCCGGTGCTGATTGCGCTCGCGTTTAGAGAAACAGGTTTAGCTTTTGGGATCGCATTCTTTACCATTATTACGGCAATGGGATTACTCGTTCGCTCCTATTTAGAACATTTGAAACTACAGATGTTGTCACGATTATCAGTTGTGTTAACGTTCGTGATTATCATGATCGCAATGCTCAGTATCTTTAGTTACAAAATGGGCTTTGATAAAGGATTAGCAATCGGTCTATTCCCAATGGTCATTTTAACGATGACCATTGAACGCTTATCGATTACATGGGAAGAGCGCGGTGCTGGCAATGTTCTGAAAATCAGTATCGGAACCTTAATCGCGGCATCTTTGGCATATCTCTTAATTGAAATTCCGGCATTTATCTACTTCGTCTTCACATTCCCAGGCATCTTATTAGTGCTTGCAAGCTTCATGTTGATGATGGGACGTTATCGTGGATACCGTTTAACAGAGCTCAAACGTTTTAAAGCGATGTTAAAAGAGGAGAAATAAGCATGTTTACGATGATTAAACGTTGGCGTGCACTTCGAAAACGTGGCGTAATGGGAATTAATGAACGAAATGGCGGTTTCGTTCTTAAATACAATAATCGGAAATTTTATCCTTATGTGGATGATAAAATTCTCACGAAAGCACGCGCAATCGATGCCGGCATTAATGTGCCGGAGATGTACGGCGTGATCGAAACCGAAAGCGATATTAAACATAAGCTTCGTAAAATTCTTCAAGATCGCACCGAATTTGTGATTAAACCGGCAAAAGGTGCGGGCGGAGATGGGATTATCGTTATTAGCGATAAGTTCGATGATTATCGTTATAAAACAGTTTCAGGGCGTTTAATTACGATGGATGAGATCGAATATCAGATCTCCAGCACGCTCACAGGGCTTTACTCTTTGGGCGGTGCACGAGATCGTGCTTTGATCGAATATAAAGTATCGTCAGATCCCATTTTTAGTAGCATTAGCTATGAAGGCGTTCCGGATATTCGCGTGATTGTTTTAATGGGATATCCTGTGATTGCAATGCTTCGTCTGCCTACAAGACAATCCGGCGGAAAGGCGAATCTCCATCAAGGAGCGATAGGCGTTGGCGTGGATATCACTACCGGAAAAACGTTAGAAGGCACATGGTTAAATGAGATCATTCAGCGCCATCCTGATACGAATAATCCGGTAAAAGATGTGGAGCTTCCAAATTGGGAAGGCTTCTTAGAGCTTGCCACAAGTTGCTATGAGCTGAGCCAATTAGGCTACATTGGCGTTGATATGGTGCTTGATGAAACGAAAGGACCATTAGTATTAGAAATTAATGCGCGTCCTGGTTTAAACATTCAAATCGCCAATAATGCCGGACTTTCTGCCAGAGCAAAGCAAGTAGAAGATCACATTGAAGCGCTCAAAAAAGCCGGCAAACCACCCGAAACAATCGCCGAAAGAATGGCATACGCTCAGAAACACTTTGGGCATATTGAATTAGAAGTAACAGAAGCATAATTCAAAATTTCTAGTTCAGAGTTCTTAATTTTGAATCCTAAGCGAATAATTCAATAATAAAGTAATCATTGAAGAATCCCTCTTTTTTAAGAGGGATTTTTTATGTCTGTGAAATTTCAGTTTTCAGATATTGCAACTAATTGTATTTATGCTTATTAACTTAATAATGAATGTTTTATTGTTTGGAATATAATGGCTTGATTACAGTAAGATCAGTTGAAAAAAGCTATATCAGTAATGTTGCTTTAGTCTGCACATATGTTTAGTTAAAGTTATGAATGTTCAACAGACCCTAGTCAGAAACGATAGATAAGGAATAAAAAGTATGAAAATAGATTTAATAAAAAAATTACACTATTTACTATTTTTAGTATTAATGATGACAGGCATGAGTATAGCAATGGAAAAAAACAATCCTCAAGTCAAATATCAACTACGATTCAAAGCAAATTACATCTCTTGCATTGTCCGAATTAATGATGTTTTTGTATATAGTACTTACGACAGTGTTGGTAAGAATAATGATCCTATACAGATTAGTTTTGGGCAAGATATTACGCAATACTTGGATCAAGGAGTAAATCAATTATCTATACAAGCTGATAATATGGCCGAGTATATCCCGTCACATAGAATAGAGCAGAGTTATTGTGAGGTTGATATTCTAGCCATTGTAAAAAATCCTACTACAGATGATATTGAGAGTAAGGTGGTAAATAATATTCGCTATTCATATGAAGATAAACCAAAGGATTCTAGGTTAATTTTCCCTTACTTACTTTCTATCCAAGAATCTAATATGAGTTTAGATGAGCGTTTAACCTCGAATGAGGTAGAGCTAAAACAATTACCGGATCTTTACGATAAGAATGGGGAGCCTATACAAGAAACTTTGGCATCACGAACGTTTGTCGTGGATAATTACCAACCTTTTAGCTGGGTAAATGATTCTACACCTTTTAAGAATACACCTGAAAATAAAAAAATGTTATGGGATAAATATCAAGAGATCTTAAAGGCGGTTGCAGACAAGGATAAAAAAGCGGTTCGCCAATTAGTAGAACCTGGTGTAACTGATATGGCGAAGTATTATGGGGATAGTAATGCGGAAGGGCAGTTTGAATTCTCTTTTGCAGATACTTTTGAGCACTACTTTAATCTGAATCCTGATGTCTATGAAGCAAATCCATTAACGTTGGATGATTATGATTTAGAAATTTATGCTGAGGGTAAGTTGTTTAGATTAAACAGAAAAGGATATACATTGATTTCCCCGTTACGTTGGGAAAATAGTGTGAGGGGGACAACGAGGGTTTATAATCCAATATTCACATTTATCGATGGTAAGATTGTAATGGCATGGTTTTAGCCCAATTACTTTTTAATTAAGATAACCGCCTTGGAGCGGTTTTTTTATGTGTTCTGGTCTCATAAAAGTGGACACTCTAATAGAGGATAATATATCCTGTTGATTATTGGAGTTATTATGAATAAAAAAAGAAAATATACGAACTATTCCCCTGAGTTTAAAAATGATGCTGTTGCTCTAGTAACCGATCAAGGCTATAGCGTGGCAGATGCTGCTAACGCCCTTAATGTTCATCCAAATCTTATTTATAAATGGAAACAATCTGTCGAAAAAAGCAAAGATGGGGGTTTAACTTTTGATGAAAGAGCTGAGTTGATCAAGTTACGAGCTGAAAATAGAACTTTAAAGATGGAAAAAGAAATCCTAAAAAAGGCTTCAGCTTTCTTCGCAAAGGAAATGAAATAAATTTTCAAATGATTCAGAAAATAACGGAAGAAGGCTATCCCAAAATTTTGTGTTGTAAAACACTCAAAGTAAGTCGGTCAGGCTATTATGCTTGGCTTGGTCGACCAAAGGTCAAGATTAATAAATCTGAATTTCGATTAAAATCTCGAATGAAGTCTTTATTTAATGAAAGCCGTGAAAGTTTAGGCTCAAGAACATTGATGGAGTCCTTGCGGGCAGAAGGGTTTACCGTAGGTCGGCATAAAGTAAGATACTTGATGCGGAGTCTCAATCTACAAGTAAAACAAAGGATACGATATCGATTGAAAAGAGCAGATAATGATCAGCCTAAATATGCATCAAATTTAGTTAAAATGAATTTTGATCCTGTGAGTAAAAATAAGATCTGGGTTGGTGACATCACTTACCTAAAAACCCTCGATGGATGGTACTATTTGAGTGTTGTGATGGATCTCTATTCTCGAAGAATTCTTGGTTGGGATTATTCAAAAACAATGAGAACCGATCTAGTTGAACGGTCATTACAGCAGGCTTATACGCTAAGAAACTGCCCGAAAAAAGTTGTTTTTCATAGCGATAGGGGTTCTCAATATAGTAGTAATCAGTTAAAGAAGTTTTTATCGGAAAAGGGATTTATTCAATCGATGGGTAGCACAGGAGCTTGCTGGGATAATGCTGTTATTGAGAGATTTTTTGGAAGTTTAAAACATGATTGGTTGTACAAACAGAAGTTGTTATCGCCGGAAGCCATGAAAAATGACATTGCAGCTTATATGAGATATTACAATTTAAAGCGCCTTCATAGTTACAATGAGAACATGAGTCCCGTTGATTATGAAAATTATAAAGTGAAAGTGTCCACTGCAGCGTGACCAGTACACATCATGGAGATGAGATTGTTGGGAACCAAAGTAGTGCCGGAATCATTATAATTAATACCCAGACTAATCATGATAGTGAAATTTCTTGTATTAATATTGAAATAGATAACTTACAAAAAATAGAGGATATTATTTCAATAGATGAAAGAGGGCGTTTGTAATATTCCTGAATATTAAGGAATAGGTTAGGCAATCTTTGAAAGAATAAGAACTGTTTATATTCTGTTTAAAATTAGAATTCAGTCGGTAAAGAATTTAGTATGTTAAAGATCGATTCATACTTAAGGAAACTCAAATGCCAAATACGATTCAAGATGCTGGAAGCAAACCTGCCTATTTTTACTATCATTCATTTAAAAATGGCGAAATTGGCTTTTTGTTTGATGAAGATGGCTTGATTGAAATGGATATTTCCGGCATGAATAAAGAAGCGGAAAGCGCTCGCATAGAAGCTTCAAAGTGGGAGAAGTGGGAGAAGTGGGCTACTGAAATCACGGATCTGTCTCAACTGTCAAAGCTTGATACCTTGTTGGTTGAAACATTGCCGGCACTCGGGGAATTGCATAAATTCCCAAGTAAAAGGATTGCCGTAGAAGCGTTATTAAATCGGATTATTGCGGAATTTACCGCTTACTTTTCCGGCAATCTTAAAGACTTTACGATTCCGATGAAACCGCAAGGAACGCCGTTTCAAAGATCGGTTTGGAAAGCTCTAACGGAGATTCCTTACGGCGCTGTGATTAGTTATAAGACGCTTGCCGAGAATATTGAGAACCCAAAAGCGGTTCGTGCGGTGGGTTCTGCGAATGGTAAAAATCCGCTACCCATCATTATTCCGTGTCATCGAGTGATTCAAGCGAATCAAACGCTCGGCGGTTATAGCGGTGGATTATCCACGAAAATTGCGCTACTGACTTTGGAAGGTTTTAGTTTTAGCTCAGAAAAATCGGGATTAAAAGTAGTGCTAGGGCAATCTGCGCTGAACCTAGAATAAGCGCATAGATCGCAAGCTTTCTACCTTGCTGTTTGAGCAGAGAAAAATTCAAACGAAGCCCAATTGCCGCAAGGGCAATCACTTCAAATTTATTGCCAAGCAGAAGTAGAATATTTGAAATATCTTCATGAATGATCTCAAAAGAGTTCAGCGCACAAGCAAGCATAAAGCCAAAGAGATACCAAGGAACAAGCTTATGAAGCGCCTGTTTTTTAGGAGAAGTTTTCTCTTGCGGATGATTATGAGAAAGCGTTGTTTGCGAACGATTCGCTAATTTATGAAAGCAGATCACGATCAAAATCAGGGAAGCGATTCGCATGATTTTAAAGATCGTTGCATCTCGCATCACTTCATTACCAAGCATGCTCGCACTTGCAATCACTTGCCCAACGGATTGCAACGTTCCGCCAATGAGTGCGCCTTGCAATACAGCTGAATCATAGAGAAAAAGCGCAATGACCGGCAGAAGAAACATCATAATCGTTCCCATGAGGTTCACGATTGTGATGATTAATCCACGTTCTGATTCACTCGCACCAATGACCGGCGCAGTTGCGGCAATGGCTGAAGAGCCACAAACCGCATTGCCGGCAGCCATTAAGAGATAATAGTTCTGCCCAAATTTTAAGGCTTTGCCGATGCCGATAGCGAGTAAAATCGTGCCGATAATTTGTAAGGTAATAAAGATCGTGCCGGAAAGACCAAGCTTTGCAAGGGTGGAAAAGGTTACCGAGAATCCTAAAAAGACAATAGCGTATTCTAGTAATCGACCTTCGGAAAAGCGAGTACCTTGCTGGAAAATAGATTGCTTGAAAAAAAGATTGCCGGCAATGATTCCGATAAAAATCGCAATGGGTGCTGCGCCAATTTTAGGAATAAATTGCGCCATAATCATCGCAATCACAGCAACTAAAACAGCTAGAAGTAAGCCAGGAATAATGCCGGGAATTTCGCTTGGTTTAGGAATAAAACTTGGGTATTTCATATTATTTATAAATAGATTTCATAGTGTGAAGTCATCACGGTATTGAGAGATGCTACGCTTTTTTTAGGGCTGTGAATAGCATTATTGATGGGTTTATATTTTAAAACTTAGATCCAAAAATGAAATATAAATATGAAATCTAAATATAAAAAAGGATTCTTGAGAGAATCCTTTTGATTTATAAAGACATCTATAAAGCATCTATTCGTGAAATCAGCTTATTGGACTTCTAAGACGATCTTACCGATATGTTCGCTCGATTCCATGAGTTCATGGGCTTTGTCGGCGTCACTTAATTGGAATACTTGGTAAACCACAGGTTTGAAATGCCCTTGCTCGAGCAACGGCAATACATCTTTGATGATATCTTGCGTTAAGCCACGTTTAAATTCATATTCACGAGCGCGAAGCGTACTGCCGGTCACAACTAAACGTTTTTGCATAATCTTCATGAGATTCGCCGTCACTTTCGCACCGCCCATAGAGTTGATATAAACCAATCTGCCATCGGGGTTGAGGAGATCAATATTCTTCTCATAATAATCGCCGCCGATCATATCTAAAATCACGTCAGCGCCATAATCTTTCAGCACTTCGAGGAAATCTTCCGTTTTGTAATTCACGGCAATGGTTGCACCAAGCGCTTTGACAGCTTCCTGTTTCTCGGCATTCCCAACCGTTGCAAATACTTCAGCGCCGATGATTTTCGCAAGCTGAATTGCCGTAATACCAATCCCGCTACTTCCGCCATGAACTAAAAATTTCTCGCCTTTTTTCAGCTGTCCACGTTGGAAAACATTGTTCCAAACGGTGTAGAGCGTTTCCGGCAAGCTTGCCGCTTCAACGAATGTAAGGTTTTTGGGTTTTGGAAGCGCTAAGAATTCATCGACTCGCACATATTCCGCATAACCGCCACCGCCAATGAGTGAGAAAACTTCATCGCCCACTTTCCAAGTCGTTACATCAGAACCAATTTCTTCTACAATGCCGGCAACTTCTAAGCCCAAAATATTTTGTGGCTCGCCTTCAGGGGCAGGATAGTAACCTTTACGCTGAATCACATCAGGGCGATTAACGCCGGCAGCTTTTACTTTGATTAAGATATCGTGAGGGCGAAGCGCAGGGCGCTCAGTTTCTCCGATTTTAAGAACAGATGGATCTCCAAACTCAGTAAAAATAATGGCTTTCATCATCAATAAACCCCCTTATGTTATGGTCAATGATTTTTTCTTTGAAGAGAATCAATCATTCAATTGCACTTAAAAAAATCACTTAAAGATCGCTTTAAGGCGAAAGAATCATCTTAGCGAAAAAGAGGCATTTCGTCTATGTTGGCGAATTTTGAGGTTTTTTGTTTTAGATTTTAGACTTTGGATTTAACTTGCTTAAGTAAAGCTCATTCATGGCGGGAGGGAATGCTTGCACTCATTTTACAATCGCTCGCCCGCAGTGAGGGGATTTAGAGGTTTGTAGGTTCGATGTAATGCTGTAAGACAACTCAGATTAGAATGAATCTATGAGAAAGGTAGTTCTCATTACAAATTAAAATTAAATGGTTATTTTAAATGGCAGATTCAAATACGAAGTGCGACAAGTACGTTTTTGACCAAATACTCATAAGGTGTTAAATATCCTAACACCTTTCTAGGTCTATTATTTAGTAGATCTTCCACATATTGAACTGCTTGCGTAT
>NZ_JBTXLY010000006.1:0-141509 GCF_054871845.1 Ignatzschineria sp. LJL83 | reverse complement strand
ATTATAAAAAAATAGTTGCTGGAATTGTTCGTGGTTAGACTTATATACTTTTTGCTATCGCAAAAACATACAAGCCCCCATACAAACTTACTTAAGATTAAATTGTTAAAGAACTTCAGGAGCTAGTAGTTAGCAAGCTAATCAACATCTCGTTGACCGCCCGGTGAATCTCTCACCGCCCTAAGCAGACGAACAATATTACAGAAGTGATTCGGAGTTGTCAATTTTATTTTTGATCTCTTTTTAAGCACCGATTCAATTTCAAAAACTTCCTAAAACCGAACTTAAACTTAAAAGAGAGAAGCTAATTTATACCGACAGATCCAAACTATAAACCTATCAAAACCCACTTCCTTCCGAACCTTTCTCAACGTTGCCGTCAATCAAGAAGGTGTATATTACGCTTTTATTTTTTTTTGGCAAGCCTATTTTTGAAATATTTTACAAAAATCACAAAGAACGTTGTTTTTAAAAGAAATTAAAACCGAAAAATGTATTAAAAACCTCATGCCTCTTTTTCAAAACTTCCAGTAACATTAAATTTATCCCTATATAAGTAACTTTTGAGTATTACTGGAAGCCCTTAAATACACATTCAAATGCTATTTTTGAAACCCATCACACACAGCAATTTCAAAACCTTCACCTGTCACAATACTTCCTGCCACAATTTTTGCTGTTTTACGAAGTTCTACTTCACCATTCACACTAATCAAACCATCAGCAACCATTAATTTAGCTCTTCCGCCTGTTTCTGCAACGCCCGTCATCTTCAATAGATCATTCAAAGCAATATGTGGGTGGTTTTCTAAGAAAAACTCTTCTTTCATAATAGTCATAACATCTCTTTATATAAGTAAAGCGTACTAACGCTAGATCAAGTTCTGTATTTTACACTTAAAAGCATCTATTTTCCTTTTCAATATGATTCTAGAAAACGCTAGACATAAAAATGCTCTATATCCCACCATGAGAATATAGAGCATCAAGTTGTATTCTGATATGTCAGCCTGAGCCGTTAAAAACTTCCCTACTTCACTTGAACAATCTCCAATAAATAGGAGCCATATTATTCAATATTAAAAACGGTTTTTACGGCATTATCATTTTCGATCTGCATCACTCTTAATGAGCCTTTCTTTTCTGGACCCATTCCCGGAGAATTTAATGGCATTCCCGGCAATGCTATACCTTTAATATTCGGCTGTTCATCCCATAACTTACGGATAGAGGCAATCGGCACATGTCCTTCAATCACATAATCGCCCATGACGATGGTATGACAACTTGCGCCCATATACGTTCCTAAATCCATCTTCACTTGTGCAATATTCGGATGATCTACCATCTTCACTTTGATGCCCTGCTCTTCTAGGTAGGCCGCATGCGCCGTACAACAACCACAATAGGGATCCTTATATAGCGTCATTTCCGGCAAATCACTATTGTCTACTACTTGATTATCAGCAAATGCACTATTCATCGATGCAAATAGCAATCCTAACGCCATAAAACCTAACATTCTTTTTTTCATAATCATAAATCCTCATTCTTTATCATTGATTCATCTCCACTTCCCATACTGTAAAACCATCATCAAAAGACTGTTAGTAATACTAGTAATCAAATACTAATAATCCACTACAGCTCTATCTCTATATTGAGTACAGAGTGGCTTACAAAGGGAATAAATGAATGATGATCTTTTCGTACAACCAAAATAATTCGCTCTAATCTCTTAAATCAGATTAAGTGCTATATCAAAACTCAAATTACGAAAAAAGGATCTGTGGAGGCTTAGGATCTAACAACAAAATAGGATTCGGAGCATATCGCCACTGCAATCTAAGTTCGATAGATCTATTGACAATATCCGATATCGGCATAACTTCTGCCAACCACCAATTCACATGATCACAATGCTGTTGGCAACTCATTCCCTGCCCACTATTCATAGCACATGCGCCATCATTACAAATGGAGATATCGTGAACCATTTCTTCCTGCATCGAAGTACCATTCGCAAATGCCATACTGTTACTAACAGTTGCACTTGATATGACAAACATCCAACTCATCAGAAGTATTGTCATGATTGTGAATGTTCTTTGAAAGAAGCCCATAGAAGTTCTATCTAATTCCTATTAAAATTAACTTTAAGAAGATATGTGAATATCGAAAAGATCATCAAAAAGCAGGTTTTCAGCTATGTGAATCATCTGTGATTCGACATTACGCTAGAAGAATAACATATCTATCCTTTACGCTGGCATTTCTTCCGCTAACTTTTGAGGCTTATCAAGGAAGTCTTCAATGATACATTTTATGAAAATGGCTAAATAGATTCTAAAATAGATCCTTCTAGCACATATTAAGCATCTTCATTCATGATACAAATACCTTAAAACAGAGATGATTTCATGATGGATTCTATGACATAGAATATGATGCTAAAATTCATATCTACATTTATTCCATTTTCCTTATATTTCCCTTACATTTCTACATAAACACAATGAAGGTTGACCATGAAACTCAATACCAAATTAAAATTAATCCTTTCTACAACGAGCCTAATACTCATCACAGCTTGTGCAACTACGCAGAAAGATGCTACGAATACCATCAACAATCCCGCAAAAGGCGTTCTATGCGATCAATATATTTGTGTTGACCAACAAGGGGTTTCTATCGGATTAACGGAACATTACTTAGGAACTGAACGTGCGGAAGCACTTCTAAAAGCAGGAAAATTCGATACATCCGCTATGACATTTTCTAATGGCGTATTCTGCGATACAAAAGCGAAGCTCTGTTATGTTGATCGCTACTTTAACGCGGAAGGTCAAAGAAGCGCCGTTTCTCCTAAATATACAGCTGAACTCTTTCAGTAATTCATTCAACTAAAAGAGTTTCAATCATTAAAAAAACCTCGTTCAGCTTCCCGAACGAGTTTTTTTTAATCTCTAAAGTTTTCACATCTAGTGATGACTACGCAGTTTTTGGCACAAACATATTGAGTTGGATTAGTAAGTTATCCATACCTTCCGTTAACATATTTGTGTTGTAAAGCATTTCTGTAATTGCGTAGATTGCCGTAAAAGTATAGAGCAGTACGATAATCGTTTTTACAGGAAGTGATGTAATGAAGCTGTTGCACTGCCATTCAGGAACGATATCCCCAGTTTTACGAGCTGCACGAAGCATGAGTAATGGCACAATTGCTAAAATCACACCACCCACCGCACCGGCAAATTCAAGTGCACGACCGAAAGATACGAGTCCAAGGTACGCAAGCACGAATGGGGGAACAGATACGATCGCAAGTACGATACTTCTTCTCACAACATTCGTTTCTGAACCTAAGTTAAATTTGTCGAAGATATTCGTGAAGTAGCTTCCACCTAATCCCCAATAAGACGTTAACATTGCACAAAGCGCAAAGAGGTTTGCAACAATTGCCGCCCAATGACCAAGGAATGTTCCCCAAGTAATCGTTGCGATCTCATCAACGTTTTCAATACCTGCAAGTGAAATTACCGATAATGCAACCGTTGCCAATAAGACAAAGGTACAGATCATGCCAATGATAATGGCTTTTGGAAGAAGCTTTGGCTCATGCGCAAGACCACGTGCAATTTCAGGTACAATATATTGTGCTGAGTAGCTGAATACAACCAAATAGATGATCGGAATCATATAAGACCAATGCGCTTCTGCTAAGAAAGAGATTTGTGAATGGTCGTTGAAGAAGCTTGCGAAAGAGAGCACGATAATCAATGCAATCATCGCCATGCTGACGAATTTTCCGCTCTTACCAATTGCTTTCAAACCGATGTAAAGTACGCCCACCGCTGGAATTGCAAATAAGATACTTCCAAGTTGATTCGGAATACCGAAGAGTTCATTGAGTAAACGTCCACTTCCCGCCATATACGCAATCAATGCGCCGGTACTGTTCGCACATACTGAAAGGAAGATCAACCAAGCGCCGATTTTTCCAACATAACGCGCCGCTAATCCACTTAACTGATGATGTTTACGGGTTCTTAATGTTGTTTCTGCAACATAAAGCATTGTGATCGTTGTTAAAATACCAATAACAATTAACCACAATAAGAGTGGGAAAAATCCGGCATTTCGTGACGCATAAGGAATTGCTAAAACGCCGGCACCAATATTGGTTCCCACGATCATTGCAATACCTTCAAGAAGCGTTAGTTTTTTAGAAACTAAACCACCTTCTGCGCTCTGTTCCTCTACTTCAATATTTCCAGCTGTACTTACAGTCGACATATTTTCTATATCCCCCGACACTCATCACATTCATCTTTCTATAACATTCCGAAATTTTCTTATTTTTTAGGATGTTATTAAATGTTACATGCAATGCCTCAATTATTTAAAAAACAACCTTAAGGCACATATTTATACCCAAGGCTCACATATATTCATAAATTTTAATGAATTCGATATATAAGCATTGTCGGAAACGAATGTCTAGTGCTCACTTCTCCGATATCGCGGGCATGAAAGACTCACAGATTTTTACTGATTCTCACTCGATAGCACAACCTTTTGATATAAAAGTTGTTTCAAACTAACAGTGAAATCTTCCTCAATTAAACCGAAAATAACGCCTGATCTAAAATGCCTAATTTTTAGCAACATTCATTCGGAAAAGTTATTACAATAGTTCATCTTTCCTACTTTGAGGTTGCATCTCATGCGCCAAAATTTATTACTCGGCATTATGTTCGTAGTAATTTCCCAAATCGCTTTCGCTCTAATGGATAGCTCTATTAAATGGCTCAGTGCAGATATTTCTACTGCAACGATTATCTTTTTCCGAAATTTTCTCATGCTCCTTTGGGTATTGCCGGCATTTTATCTCTCCGGCGAGATGAAAAATTCTCTGCAACGTTTACCCCTTCACGCCGTAAGATCCTTATCAGGGCAAATCGGCATGGTGCTAATTTTTCTCTCCTTGAAGCTCCTTCCTCTTTCAGACGCCACCATTTTGCGATCGCTCACGCCACTTTTTGTACCAATATTAGCGATGATTTGGCTAAAAGAGCGTTTAAGTTGGACATTAATCCCGAGCTTTATCTTGGCATTTCTCGGCGTTTGGATGCTTTCCGGCATGGATAAACCGCACTTTTCTTGGCTCTCTTTCTTGCCTCTTACTGCCGGCATTTTTGTGGCGTTAGCGATGGTTGCTATTAAACGAGTGAGCGAAGTTGCCGGCGGTTCTGAAATCGTCTTCTACTTTGCATTGACCGGCATTGTCTTTTCTTTCGGAATGGCACCCTTTACCGGATTCACGCTTCCAAGCGATTGGTCTGTTTGGGGCGTTGTACTCTTAATGGGGCTTTTCGGTTCTCTTGGGCAAGTTTGGGTTACAAAAGCAAATCAGCTCACGGAAGCTTCCATTCTTGCGCCTTTTTACTATCTAAATGCCGTATTTGGCGCGATCTTATCCCATTTCGTCTGGAATGAAACTTTAGGAATTTGGGGCTGGATCGGCGCTTCGCTCGTGATCTTTGCCGGCATTTTCTTAGTTATTAAGAAATAGATAAGAAGCAAATTCTTTACTTAAGATGTGTAATTTATTTTTGTCACGCGATTATTATCGTTAAATCGGTTTAAGAAAGTTCAGTTATAAGATCAAGAAATAAAGGCTGATTCATGGCTGGGTCGAATGCTTGCATTTTTCTATAAATCCCGTGCCAGCAATATTGATCCTTTTTCGAATTTCAAACCGAAATTCCTATTAAGTTATTCCAATACATTCATTGCGAGATTCTTTGCGGTTCTTCCTAAGCTTTCAAAATTAGAAACAAAAATGCCGGCATAAGATTTTGTCTTATTGCCGGCGCTTTTAATACAGTTTTTAAAAACTACTCTTTCACAGCATTACAGCGATGATTCTTTGGTGCTCTACGGCGACGTTTTGGTCTTTCTCCATTCGTATTATCCGTAGATGCTGTTCTAGGATTTGCCGGTTTTGGACTTCCCGATCTAGGATTTCCTGATCTAAAGTTAGCTTTATTGCCTTCAGCAGATTGTGCTGAACGTCTTGCATCGCCGTTCGATCTCTCCGGACTTCCCGCTTGTTCCCCATTCGCATTTCGATGTCTGCTACCAGACCCACGGTTAGATGTTCCACGTGAGGCAGAATCTTCTCCTCTTCTTTGATTCGAATTTCGTCCTCTGCCACGACCTGAATTTCGACCAGCTCCTCGTCCCGCATTACGGCCTGAACCACGTGTTTCAATTGGCTCTGCTTTAATCGAAGGATCTACGGCAAAACCGTCCATCTCTTCACGAGGAATTTCTTTTTTCAATAAGCGTTCAATATCTTTTAAGAGTTTATGCTCATCAATACAGACTAACGACACCGCTTTCCCTGTAGAATCTGCTCTCCCTGTTCTTCCGATACGATGCACATAATCTGCCGGTACACTTGGTAAATCAAAGTTCACAACATAAGGAAGCTCGGCAATATCTATTCCACGCGCCGCAATATCTGTTGCCACTAATACCCGTACATCGCCGGTTTTAAATTCTGCTAATGCGCGAGTTCTTGCGCCTTGACTTTTATTGCCGTGAATTGCCGCAGCAACAATGCCTTTCTCATTGAGATATTCTGTTAAACGGTTTGCACCATGTTTCGTTCGGCAGAATACTAATACTTGCTCCCAGTTTTCACGCTCAATTAGATGCGATAAAAGCTCACGCTTACGGGATTTATCGACAAAATAGAGATTTTGCGTCACTTGCTCTGAAGAGGTTTTATGTCGCTCAATCTCAACACTTGCCGGATTATCCAGTAATCGTGTTGCTAGCTCTGTAATCTCTTTTGAGAACGTTGCTGAGAAAAGTAAGTTCTGACGTTTTGCCGGAATCTTCGCTAAAATTTTACGAATATCATGGATAAAACCCATATCGAGCATGCGATCTGCTTCATCTAATACTAAATATTCTACATTCGAGAGATCGAGCGCATTCTGCTTCTCTAAATCTAATAACCTTCCCGGCGTTGCCACCAAAATATCCACACCGCCACGAAGCTTCATCATTTGTGGATTAATACTCACACCGCCAAATACCACTAATGAGCGAAGCGGTAAGTATTTACTATAAGAGAGTAAGTTTTCATGAATCTGCGCCGAAAGTTCACGAGTCGGCGAGAGAATAAGCGCACGAACCGGTCTTTTATTCGATCCACGATGCCCTTTTTTAGATTGATGATTCTGGGGCTTTTCTTGGCTCATTAATTGTAATAATGGCAAAGTGAATCCCGCCGTCTTTCCTGTGCCCGTTTGCGCACATGCCATTAAATCCCGACCTTGCAGAACAACAGGAATCGCCTGCTGTTGAATGGGCGTTGGTTCTGAATACCCCGCTTCACTTATCGCTGTTAAGATTTCGTCACGCAAACCAAGGGATTTAAATGTCATAAAAAGATTTCACCTATTTAAAAAAAGAAAGAAGCACTATACACGAATTTACGGCAATAGATCGGAATCAATATGATCTAAAAGACACTTTTTAAACCTAGAGTAAAAGGCTGATTATAAAGTTAAAAATAAATTGAAAGCACCTTATTTATAAACAAGAAACCATTTCCCGAGAATCTTCTAGAAAATCTCTATCTATTTATAAGATCTTTCTGCCCTTTTCTAAGAAAAACAAATACTTTTTCAATCATATTGTTAAACGACTTTTAAGCGCTCATTATTAATTGAGGTTTTGATATATCTATTGCCGTAAATTCTATTTGATTTATGATGTTTAAATCTATTTATTTACAAAGTTATCACTAAAAGGATCAATCAGATGAATACTTTAAAAACAAAACCCGTTAAAAAACGTCGTTTATCCATGATCATCTTATTCTCGGCAATGACTTCAATCACGGCAATCTCAACAACAACTTTTGCCGAAACACCAAAAATTGCCGAAAAAGAGACTTTCGCAACACCGCTTCAAGCTGTGATTGCCGGTAATTCTTTTATCGATGAAGAAGAGCTTTCAACCATCACGTTATCACAAGAAACCAATCGAAATGAATCGCCTGATCTTGTGAAAATCACCTTAATACAATCAGGCTTACTCGATGATTCCGTGGAATCCATCAAAACCGTTTATTACTTAAGCAAAGCCGAAAAAGGTTGGTTCATTACCGATGAAACCCGCTTCCAAAAATGTCGTCGTGGTAATAACACCATTGATTTCACGAGAAGAAATTGTAACTAACATTAATTTATCTTGGGATTTTTTCAGTTTCTCATCTTCGATACATCATAAAATGCCCATCGTTTCATAATGATGGGCATTATTAATTATCACTTCCAAAACCCTTTCACTTTGATGTAAACAAGCGAGCCGATAAAGATCATCAGAGAGAAAGCGATCACGTAGATATAACCAAACTCAAGGGCAAGTTCCGGCATGTTTTCAAAGTTCATGCCGTACCAGCCGGCGATGAGCGTTAAGGGCATGAAGATTGCCGAGAGAATCGTAAACGTGCGCATGGTTTTATTGAGATTCAAATCCATCTGCGCGCGGAAGCGATCATTCACTTGGAACACATATTCATTGAGCAAAATCGTATATTTGTACAATCTGTTGAGCTTACTTGTCAGCCGGCGATAATCATCAATCGCGCTTTCTGAAAGAAGCTCTTTATAATCTTCCGACATATCTTCAAAGAGATCGATGAGCGACAGATAATAATGTTTATAGTTCGATAAAATCTTCCGCAGTTCCAAAATTGTGTTTTGCGCTTGTTTCAATTCGGTTGTCACCGATAACTCTAACTCCATCGCTTCATTCTCAATCTCTTTTAAGAAATGGCGATCCGTTAAAAGATCGTAACGAATAAGCGCATATGGAATGAGTAACGTCGGATCATCAATCGTGGAAAGTTGCCCGAAGGTATTATTCATATGTTGAATATAACTTTCTGCCGTTGCCAGCGTTTCATCGTAAAACAGCAATGTGTAATCTTTATAAAACACCATAACAATCGGTTCGTTTTTAGAGCTATCTTCATGGTTTTTGAGCTGTAAACTTAAAAGCGTGTAATCGGCGTAATGTCCGATGAACATATCATTTTTTGCTGAAAGCACGGTATCTGCCAAAAAGAGAAAATGGCTCTCTTTCTCTAAATACTTTTGAAGATGCTTCTGAAGATTCTGTTTTTGAGCGTTTGAAGCATCTTGAATTCCAAAGGGATGCGCTGACTGATGTAAATCTAGCTCCGCAAAAGAAAAGCAATGTAAAGTCGCTTCCGATTCCGGCACTGCCACAAACTTCTTATTCTCAAAACGGTAGCTTAGCATCATCATTCCCTTGATATTCATCATAAAATGTCATCTATTCAGCTTCTTGCCAAATACTTCAATGAGATTATCATGCCATAATTATCCTAAAAAAGAAGTTTTTACCTAGAAAAAGCGCCAAGATTGAGCGCTGATAAAATTTATTCAGCACTTTCTCGTAAAGTTTAGTAAAGTCGGAAACGTTTTATCAAAACCTACCGGTTCATTTTATCCCCAAAAGGGATTGCACAAACAGTACGAGATATTCATGAACAATAAATTATCTTTATCAGCCTACATCACCATTGGCTCGATGTTATTTGGCTTATTTTTCGGCGCGGGAAACTTGATCTTTCCCGTTCATATGGGACAAGAAGCAGGAAGTAGCACGTTAATTGCGACATTAGGCTTCATTATTACCGGCGTTGGCTTACCCTTTTTAGGAATTGTCGCCATCGGTTTCTCTAAAAGTAATGGCTTATATGATTTAGCGAGCCGAATTTCTCCCAAATATGGGCTGATATTTACGATGATTCTCTATTTAACCATCGGACCTTTCTTCGCCCTTCCAAGAACTGCAACGGTTTCCTTTGAAATTGGCTTAACGCCGTTCATCAGCACGGAATATATGGCGCTTGGTTTGCTGATTTTCTCGCTCTCTTTCTTCTTTCTTGCGTGGGTTCTTTCCCTCAATCCGACCAAAATTATGGTGTGGATCGGAAAAGTGCTCAATCCGCTCTTTTTAATCTTCTTAGCCTTTTTGATTATCAGCGCATTTATCAAACCCATGGGCGATATCAGCTTGCTTCCCGTTCAAGAGAGCTATCAGCAAAGCCCGATCTTCAAAGGTTTCACCGAAGGTTACAACACAATGGATGTGCTCGCTTCTCTAGCATTCGGCATTATTGTGGTCAATACCATTAAAAATCTCGGCGTAAAAGATACGACACAAATTGCCACAGATACCTTTAAAGCCGGCTTTATCAGCCTTGTATTAATGAGCGTGATTTACGGCAGTCTTGCGTATCTTGGTGCAACAAGCCTCAACGAATTCCCACTTTCAGATAACGGCGGAATCGCCCTTGCGCAAATATCCACATTCTATTTTGGTTCGTTAGGTTCGATTTTATTAGCGATTATCGTGACGATTGCCTGTTTGAAAACCGCGATCGGTTTAATCTGCGCTTGTGCCGAGATGTTCAACGAGTTATTCCCAAAAATCGCTTACCGTACATTCGTCCATGCTTTCAGCTTAATCAGCATGCTCATTGCAAACGTCGGTTTAACGTCCATCATTCAGATCTCAATCCCGGTACTGATGTTCCTCTATCCGCTTGCGATCACATTGGTACTTCTAGCATTCTTATCTCCGCTCTTTCAGCACAAGAAAATCGTCTACCAATGCACAACGTTCTTCACGCTCATCATCGCAATCATCGAAGGCTTAAAAGCATCGCCTTCGTTCATTAGTGGCAATGCCGTTGTTCATCAAATCACAACATCCATCGACCAACTCCTCCCGCTCTCAAGCGTCAACATGGGTTGGATATTGCCGGCAATTATCGGATTAGTGATTGGCTGGGGATTGAGCTTGAGACAGAAAAACTAGGTTTTAAAAATCAAATTTAAAATTAGCGGGATTCTTTGGAGTTCCGCTTTTTTTCTTTCAGATCCATTCTTTTAATTTTAATTTTAATTTTAATTGTCATAATGATTCCTCTAATAAAGTTCCTTAGCAAGATATAGCAACAAAAAACCATTATTCCAGACCCTATTAGCATTCCAATATTGTCCATTAAAATATTCCTTCTCGAGTAAAACCTAATAAAAATGATTACAGATACTAATCATAAAGTATCAGCAAAGTAATCAAAATATCATAATGATATATTAATTAAGTCGTTTTAGCTTAATCTATATGCTTATTGCCAACGGTTTTTTTATACCCATTACCCAGATCTCAATTCCGGTACTGATGTTCCTCTATCCGCTTGCGATCACATTGGTACTGCTAGCGTTCTTATCTCCGCTCTTTCAGCACAAGAAAATCGTCTACCAATGCACAACGTTTTTCACGCTCATCATCGCAATCATCGAAGGCTTAAAAGCATCACCTTCGTTCATTAGTGGCAATGCCGTTGTTCATCAAATTACAATATCAATAGACCAACTCCTCCCGCTCTCAAACGTGAACATGGGTTGGATATTGCCGGCAATTATCGGATTAGTGATTGGCTGGGGATTGAGTTTGAGGCAAGGAATAACTAATATAAAGTAAGGTTTACTCAAAGCATTAAGTACATCGTTGTCATTCTTAATCTTTATAAAAGTAAGGAATTTATTTTGAAACAAAGTATTGAAGTAATTTATAGAGACCAAGCAAGAAACTTAGAAGTAGTTACACCTAATCATTGCCCCCATTGCGGTGTTACGATGAAGCCTATATTCCTAATAGCTACTTCCAACAATAAGGCTAGAGATGTAAAACAGAACATTGGGGTATTCTTCCAGTGTGCTGACTTAAATTGTTACAATTATTTTGCTTTAAAATATGTTTGTGCTGATGCAACAACCTTCATTCTCGAACCATACTTATATAGACCTCCAATTAAAATCGATTTGCCAGACGATATAAATCAAATTTCTAAATCTTTCATACAGATCTACTCTCAATCTGTTAAAGCCGAATCAGAGGGTTTAGATCAAATTGCGGGCATAGGGTACAGAAAAGCCCTCGAATTTTTAATAAAAGATTATGCGATTAAACATAATCCTGATAAAGAATCATCTATTAAAAAATCTATGCTTAATAAGGTTATCTTGGAATATCTTTCAGATTTTCCTAAATTACAAAATTTAGCTCAAGCAGCTACATGGATTGGCAATGATGAAACACATTATGTGAGGCGTCATGATGATAAAGATATTAGTGATATGAAACAATTCATAAAATCTGCTGCTCTATTTATTAGTGCTGATTTAACAGCTGATATGGCTCAAGATTTTGTTGAAAACTCCTAATACTTATCTCTAACAAAGAAACAGTAACATTGATTTATTACTGTTTCTTTACACTTAGCTTCAATAAATTTTATTAAGAAAATTAACTATAAATCTGCTGTCCTTGCTCTTTAAACTCTGCTGATTTCTGTTGCATGCCTTCTAATGCTACTCGAACTTCGTTTGGTGCTTCAGCGAGGTTTTGGGCTTGGGCGGTTTTGCGGATATCTTGGGAGATTCGCATTGAGCAGAATTTTGGTCCGCACATGGAACAGAAATGAGCGACTTTTGCGGCTTCTTGTGGAAGCGTTTCATCGTGATATTCACGTGCGAGTTCTGGATCAAGTCCGAGATTAAACTGATCTTCCCATCTAAATTCAAAACGTGCTTTTGAGAGCGCATCATCGCGTTTTTGCGCATTTGGATGTCCTTTTGCGATATCTGCGGCGTGCGCTGCAAGCTTGTAGGTAATGACGCCGGTGCGAACATCTTCACGATTCGGCAATCCTAAATGTTCTTTCGGTGTCACATAGCAGAGCATTGCTGTGCCATACCAAGCGATTTGAGCAGCGCCAATTGCCGAAGTGATATGATCATATCCCGGTGCGATATCCGTTGTGAGCGGTCCGAGCGTGTAGAAAGGCGCATCGTGACAATGCTCTTCTTGCATGACCATATTCTCTTTAATCTTATTCATCGGCACATGACCAGGTCCTTCGATCATCGTTTGTACATCATGTTCCCATGCGATTTTCGTGAGTTCCCCAAGGGTTTTAAGCTCAGCAAATTGCGCTTCATCATTAGCATCGGCAATCGAACCCGGACGAAGCCCATCGCCAAGCGAGAACGAGATATCGTATTGCTTCATGATTTTGCAGATCTCTTCAAAGTTCTCATAAATGAAGTTCTCTTTATGATGCGCCAAGCACCACTGCGCCATGATCGAACCGCCACGAGAGACAATGCCGGTCACGCGATTCGCCGTCAGCGGAATATAGCGCAGTAAAACGCCAGCATGAATTGTGAAGTAATCCACGCCCTGCTCCGCTTGCTCAATGAGCGTATCTCGGAACACTTCCCACGTGAGATCTTCGGCAATGCCGTTCACTTTCTCAAGCGCTTGGTAGATCGGCACTGTACCAATGGGTACCGCAGAATTTCGGATAATCCATTCACGAGTTTTATGAATATCCTTGCCGGTAGAAAGATCCATGACGTTATCAGCGCCCCAACGAGTTGCCCACGTCATTTTCTCCACTTCTTCTTCAATATTGGAAGTAATCGCCGAGTTTCCGATATTGGCATTAATTTTCACTTGGAAGTTTTTGCCGATAATCATCGGTTCTGCTTCCGGATGGTTAATGTTGGAAGGAATAATCGCTCGACCAATCGCCACTTCATCACGGACAAACTCCGGCTTTAAGCCTTCACGAATGGCGATAAATTCCATCTCCGGCGTAATGATTCCCTTACGCGCATAATGCATCTGCGTCACATTCTGTCCTGACTTTGCACGAAGTGGTTTACGCTTTAATCCCGGGAAAACGCCTTCATGAATTCGAGGATCATTCTCACGCTTATAACCATCATCACGGGCATTTTTCACGCGCCCTTCGTACTCTTCTACATCACCACGTTCAAATACCCAATTACGTTTTAATGCCGGCAGTCCCGCAGTTAAATCCACGCTGTAATTCTCATCGGTATAAGGACCGCTCGTGTCATATACCCGAAATGGGGCATTTTTTTCGATGATTTCCCCTTTTGAACCAAGTGTATCGCTGAGCGTAATTTCACGCATCGGCACTTGAATATCAGGGCGACTGCCTTCCACATACACCTTGCGGCTATTGGGAAATTGCTTCATTAATGTGATGTTTGTCTGTGACATAAAACCTCTCCTTTAAAATGAATAAAAGACGAGATCTTGGCGACGTAATAGAAATTTGAACAAAGTTAAAATCGTGAGTTTGTCATGGGTATTGAATGAAAGACTATGAGATTCCATCAGCTAATCCATTATTGATGATCCATCATTCATTAAAGGCATCATGAATCATGATTTCCAAACAATAAACAACCTCTTCTCAACCTACGATATTTTTTGCATAAAAAAACCTTACGCCGGAAACGGCATAAGGCTCATGACAATTCGTTCAAGGTTACTTCCCTACGCTGGTATGAGCCAGATCAGGTCCAAAGGGTCTAAAAGCGCATTCGCTTTAATCTCAGCCCGCAGCACGGACACCCCCAGTGAAATGAACATTAGTTATAACTGCTATTTTTGGGGAATGCAAATATTGGAGGTACACCAACCAAAAACTACTCTCCACATGTAACAACAACTAACTTATCCTATTCATTTAAAAGACTATTTTTACCATCAACCACATAATTAATGTTGATCTAAATCAATATATGTAATAGCATTTAAAAAAACTTGATAACAGATTTATAAAACTCATAACCGCATGAAAAATAACAACATTATCCATGTAATTCATAAATCCTATCAAGTTTATGGGATCTTTCATTTTTTTATGAAAAATTTCATCACTACGACGTCCTCTTCTAGAAGCACTTCATCTAGATCTGAACGTTTTACCGAAAGCTAGGAGGTTTTATGGATAATAATAATCAATTAACACGCCGAACTGTTCTCAAAATGATTGGCGCAACTGCTGGTAGTGTCGCTCTCTATAATTCAATGATGTCTATAGGTCTTGCGCAGGAAAGTGATTTCACAGGAATTCCAAGCCTGAAAGTAGCCCCAAAAGGCGCAACTGTTTTAATATTAGGAGCTGGTCTTGCAGGATTAGTGGCCGCTTATGAATTACAGAAAGTAGGTTATAACGTTAAAATTATTGAATATAACGATCGCATTGGTGGGAGAGCATGGACCCTTCGAGGCGGGGATCGCTATACGGAATTAGGGGGCGATACTCAAGAATGTACCTATGCAAAAGGGCAATATTTTAATCCAGGTCCTTGGCGCGTTCCATATCATCATCAAGGATATATGTATTACGCTCGTGAGTTTGATGTCAAAATGCAACCATTCCAACAATTTAATCAAAATGCGTACTTACATAACTCTCAAGCTTTTGAGGGAAAACCGCAGAGATTTAGAGATATTCTTGCCGACTATAAAGGGCATACAAATGAGTTATTAGCGAAAGCGGTTTATCAGGATAAATTAGACGAACCGATCACTCAAGAGAATAAAGAGATGTTATTAGAATCTCTAAAGTCTTGGGGTGCTCTCGATAAAAACTACCGCTACACACCTATGAGTGCTGCTCGTGATCGTGGTTGGAAAGAAGATCCTAATGCGCTACATGGTGGTATTCCCGTAGATAAAACAATTACCCTCGATAATCTTCTGCAATCTGGATTATGGTCTCATTTATCCGGTATTTTCCAATATAGTTATGCTCCGTCAATTTTCCAACCAGTGGGTGGAATGGATCAGCTACCTAAAGCTATGGGAAAAGCGATCGGTGACATCGTGACCTACCAAGCAAAAGTCACTAAAATATTACAAGATGATGAAAAAGTAACAGTCACTTACGAAGATCAGAGTAATAATGGCGCTCTCAAAGAAGTCTCTGGAGATTGGTGTGTCTGTACGATTCCTTTCTCTATTCTGGCACAAATTGAAAATAACCTTTCCAACAAGGTGAAAGAGGGGATTTCCTCGGTTCACTATGCAACGAGCTATAAATCGGGAATTGAGTTTAACCGCAGATTCTGGGAAGAGGATGATCAGATTTATGGCGGAATTTCCCTTACTAATCTGCCCATTGAATTGATCTCATACCCAAGTAATGATTACCTCTCAAAAGGTAAAGGTGTTGTATTAGCCTCATATCTCTTTGGTCCAAATTCCTTTAAATTCTCATCTTTATCTCCTAAAGACCGTTTAGAAAAAACCTTAGACTCATTTGTAAAAATTCACCCTCAAGGACGTGAGGAATTTTCAAGCGCAATGTCTGTGGCTTGGCATCGTGTGCCTTTCACCCTTGGTTGTTACGGACTTTGGACGACTGAAACCCGTGAGAAACACTTTAAAAATGTCTCTACGATGGATAATCGAACTGTCCTTGCTGGCGAGCATATTTCATATATTCCCGCATGGCAAGAAGGCGCTATTCTCTCTGCTTTAGATGCGATTCGCCAACTGAACGAACATGCTTCTCAACGTCTATAAGGAGATTACTATGAGAATCAAAATAAAGAATACTGCAATATTAATCTCTACTTTAAGCACATTATTGATGACAAATACCATACAAGCAGCCTCTTTTACAGAAAAAGATGGTAAAAAGCTTTATCTGGAACTTTGTGCAAGTTGCCATATGCCTGATGGCAATGGCGCTATCGGTGCTGGAATGTATCCAAGCTTTATTAATAATGAAAAACTTTCTAGTAAGGCATATCCACAAATCGTCGTACTGTATGGACTTAACGGCATGCCAGCATTAGGAGGCGTATTAGATGACGAGCAGATCGCCAATGTGATTAATTATGTCAGAGGTGATTTTGGTAATTATCACGATGATCCCGTAACTCCTCAAGAAATTACTGTTTTACGGATTCCAGATTATGAATATAACGATCTTAACTAAATCAATATAAAGTCTAAATATAGGCCATTCATGCCATTATAGATAATCTTAATATAACCTGAGTGTTCATACTTCATCATCACTCAGGTTTTTATTAAGATTTTATCCTGAAGAATTCATAACCCAAAAAGGAATTAAACTATGATTATGAAAAAACTCGCAACGATTTTTTTAGCGCTCGGCATCTCTATGAGCGGCGCAATGGCAAACACCATTGAAAGAACATCAACACCAGATGGCTTCCCGATTTCTCCCGTTGTTTCTGTACCAAGTGATGCTAGAACGTACTATTTAAGCGGCGTTGTTCCGCCAAAACTTGAAGATGGTACTTTCGCACGTTCCACAGAAGAGCAAACTATCGGCATTTTAAACACCATCAAAGAAACCCTTGAAGCACAAGGCTTAACGATGGCGGATGTAGTTAAAATGCAAGTCTATTTAGTGGCGGACCCTGAGCTTGGAAAAATGGACTTTGCCGGCTTTATGAAAGGTTACACACAATTTTACGGCAATGCCGAAGGCGCTGAAGCGAAAGTGCCGGCACGTTCTGCATTTCAAGTTGCGGCATTAGCCTTTCCGGAATGGCTCATTGAAATTGAAGTGATTGCCGTAAAATAATTACCGTAAAGTAATGTCTCAGTAGTAACTGAACCATGACTGAATATGATGTAAAAATGAAATGACAAAAAGTCGTTTGCCTTTTCAAGCAAACGACTTTTTTGTGAGTCTTTATTAGAAGCCTTCTAGATCGAATTGATTCTATTTTTTCTCTAAAAAGCGATCAATACTCAAACTTCCTGCGCCGTAGATCATCAGATAGATAAATCCACCTGCCATTGAGATATTTTTCATGAATGCCGTCGCATCATCAGGTGCGCCGTGAAACATGAATGCCGTTAAGATATTAAAGATCACTAAAAAGAGCGCCACAAAACGAGTTTGGAACCCCAATAGAATCGCAAGCCCGCCACCGAGTTCTAAAATAATCACTAAAAAGAGTAAACTTCCCGGCAATCCTTGTGATTCCATATACGCTGCCGTTCCGGCATATCCGCCAATCTTCGCCCAACCGGCAATGATAAAGATATATGCTAATAAAGCACGGCCTACTAATGTGGCAATCGCCTGAATGCCGGCATTTCCAAAAATATTTTTTACCCAAACATTTGGATTCATTCTCTTATTCCTTTTCTATTTATTTTAAAGTGAGCCAATCTGTTCAGCCCTTTACAAAATCAGCGCTATTATAAAAAAGCGCTTTAGCCCTTAATACGGAACAAAAGAAAATCTTTATTTCTTATTTGGAAATAGTGCAAAATAGATAACACATTGATAAATAGTTGTTTTATTTATAAAAAAGGAGTTTGCTGATGAATACTTTTAAAAAAGTGGATTTAGAAGATATCCATATTTTTTGTAAAACTGCGGAATGCAGTAGCTTTACGGAAGCGGCAATTTTAATTGGCACAACGCCGCCTTCTATTAGTAAAGCCATTGCCCGCCTTGAGAAAAAACTCTCTTTAAAACTCTTCATCCGCTCCACAAGAGCGATGCGTTTAACGGAAGAAGGGTTGCGTTATTATGATGTTTGTAAAACGGCGATTGAGAATATTCAACATGTGGAAAGTGAGCTCACCAATAGCGAACAACCGCACGGCGTTTTAAAGCTCACAATGCCGGATAGTTACGGGATGACGGTGTTAATTCCTCGCATTCAACCCTTTTTTGAAAAGTATAAAGATTCCTTAAAAATGGAGATTTCCCTCGGCAATCAATTTGTGAATTTTACGAAAGAAGCTTTTGATTTAGCCATTCGTATCGGCGATCTGAAAGATGATCGCGTGGTTGCGAAATATCTTCACGATACCGGCTTTAAACTTATCGCTTCTCCTGAATACCTCAAAATTCATGGCATGCCAAAATCTATTGAAGAACTGCATAACCATCAATGTATTGGGCTGAAGTTTCCGGAATTAAGCGTTCCACTTCCTTGGGAATTTGGTAAGAATAATCAATTTTTACCCATTGATTTTGATATCGTTCATAGCCATTCATTAGGTGCTTTAGATCATGCAAAATTAGGACTTGGCATTGCGCGCTTACTCGATTTCAGCGTACAAAAAGAATTAGATGAAGGCTCTCTGATCGAAGTACTTCCCAATAGCGGTCCGCCGGCACTTAAGGTACATCTAGTCTATCCGAGTGGATTTTATCTTCCTTCTCGTATTCAGCTCTTTATGGATTATTTCCAAAAAGAGATTTTGCCTCATTTATAGTTGTTTTGGTTTGGAATTTTAGAAAGGATTAGCAGTGCTGGCACGGGATTTTTAGAAGAATATAAGCATTCGATCCGGCGATAAATCTACCTCTATTTTACAATTAAGCTTTCCTAAACCGATATCACTATCAAAAACGATTCATTCAAAAAATAAGCAGTAAAGGAACATTTTTATGACGCGCATTAATATTATTGATCCCAAAGAATTATGTGATCAGCATCTTTTAGCTGAACATCGGGAACTGACGAGAATTCCCAATGATATCATCAAACGTCACGGCGATGTGCCACTTTCGAGCGCAAAGAGATATCTGCTTGGGCAAGGTCATGTGACATTTTTTCGGGATAAACTGCTCTTTCTAAAAAACCGCTACGATGCGCTACATTTAGAGTGTAAAAATCGAGGGTTTAATGTTTCGTATCGTTGGCCGGATGAAGTATCTGAATTTACAAAGCTGTGGAATGATTATGTCGTTACGGAAAAAGACAGAACACTCAATCTCTCTCGAATTCATGAACGAATGCCGGAAACACCACGATTTACGGAACATGTTATTGCAGATTCTAACGAATAGCGTTACGAAAAATATTGATCCTAAAACAAGCTCATTTGTAGAGGGAGAGAATGCTTGCATGCTTTTCACAATTTCTCGCCCGCTTTAATCCTTATTTCAATTGCATCTCATAAAGCCTTACAATGCTGGCGCGAGATATCAAGAAGAATGCACATATTCGACCCAGCAATGATTCAGCTTCTGCTTTACAAGCAAACCTTCTCTTTTCCTATAATGGAAAAAAGCATATAAAAAAGCGCTTCTCATTTTATGGAAGCGCTTTTCTCATGCTTATCTCTTATCTTTTAATGTTTCTCAAGCAATCTCTTAATCTGTAATCAATTGCACGCATTGAAAATCATTGTAGTTTTTGCCATTAGCGTTGAGTAAGTTTTGGAATACTAACTTGTTCGCTTCGCAATCTTCTTTCGTTTCACTTGTCACTAGTTTCGTGATTTGTGAGTTGTTGGCGATATTAATCACGATTAATGTATATTCTGTGTCTTTCGCTTGAACGCCTGATAACAACAATGCCGGTAAACTTACCGCTAATAAAATCTTCTTCAACATAAACTTCTCCCTGTCATTTAAAAATGATTCCTTCATGGAATCAATGAACCTTATTTCTACACCTTATTTCTACACCTTATTCCTAAAGTCTTATTCCTAAAGTCTTATTCCTACATCTTTTTAAAGCTGATTTATGGCGGGAGAGAATGCTTGCATACTTCTTACAGCTTCTCGCCCGCTTTGATCCTTATTTCAATTGCATCTCGTAAAGCTCCATCAATGCTGGCGCGAGATATCAAGAAGAATGCACACATTCGCCCCAGCGATGATTCAGCTTCTGTTTTTCTTGACCGTTCTATATCGATCACAAAATTTTTCAAACTCGCTTCATTCTTTCGGACTTGAATAGAGCTGATTTATGGCGGGAGAGAATGCTTGCATGCTTTTCACAACTTCTCGCCCGCTTTGATCTTTATTTCAATTACATCTCGTAAAGCTCCACAATGCTGGCGCGAGATATCAAGAAGAATGCACACATTCGACCCAGCAATGATTCAGCTTCTATCTCATTCTATAAAGCATATTCATCTAACAACGCTTCAATACTTTTGAATTGAAGCCCTGTATGTGACGTTAAACCTAATTGACAGGTTTTGCTCATTGATGCACCGATATCAAAATTCTGTTTTAGATCTTTCGGTAAGCGTTTTAAGCTATTGGCATTAATCTCCGGCACGCTGAATCCTTTCGCACCGCCAAAACCGCAACATTCGATATTGGTGGAAACCACTTCTTCTGCACAGCTTTCTGCAAGTTTTTGTAGAAGCACAGCGCCCCCATCTTTAGAGACAGAACATGGTGTGTGAAGGAGTAAACGCGCCATTTTGTTTTTCATCGTCAGTTTCGGCACGACTTCTTGCAAGAGGAATTCGGCAGAATGATAGAGCACCAAACGCTTATCGAGCAATCCTTGCTTTTGCAGATCATGCACTTGCAATGCGCACGGCGCATTATCCACATAAATGGGTATTTCGCCGTAACGAGAAGCTTGCAGTAACATCTCATTTAAATTTTTCGCAGTGGCTTCCGCTTCCATGGGTGCCTTTGCCGAAACAAACGGCTGACCACAACATGCGCCGGAGATTTTATCTGGGAAGAATGGCGTAAATCCTGCTTTATGAAATAGGCTAATCACATGATCAAACGTGTTCTTCGGGCTCTCTTTTGCATTACTATTTGTATTGCCGGCAACTTCCTGTAAATTTCGGTTCACGCAGGTGGAGAAATAGACCACAGAATTTTCCGCTTTTCTAGGAATCGGTAAATTGGGAAGCGCTGTTGCAACTGCCGGCATTGCCGTTGGAATTACCGGAATTCCTTTAAAGACTTTATGCGCTGAAGTCGTGAGTTTATTCACACGATGAACGCCCACTTTATGCGCCATATTCACAGAAAAACGCGCACCTTTTTCGGCAGCTGAGAAGTGTTTTCCGGCAAATTTCACGCTCGATTTATGGTTCACAGAACGAATAGATTTAATAAATTCGCCGGTATTAATTCCTACAGGACAGCGCAGAGAACACATACCGGTTTCGGCGCACGTTTCAATGCCGGCATATTGATAGGTTTTATTGAGCTTTGCAAAGAGCTTGCCACTTTCACCGGTTCTTGGAAGCGCTTGGATATTGCGATATACAGCAATGCGCTGTCTTGGCGTTAAAGATAAACCATCTGATGGGCAAGCGGGTTCACAGAATCCGCATTCCACGCAATCATGAATGAGCTTATCGGCAGCCGGAATCGATTTAAACGAGGTAATATGTAGCTTTTTATTATCGGTAATAATCACATCAGGATTGAGGATATTATTCGGGTCAAAAAGATTTTTAATATCTTTCATCACTTGGTAAATCTCTCTGCCCCATTCCGCTTCCACAAACGGTGCAATATTGCGCCCTGTTCCATGTTCGCCTTTGAGCGATCCGCCATATTTTACGGCAACCACATCGGCAAGTTCGTCCATGAATTTATCGAACTGTTTTACTTTTTTCTTGGAAGTCATATCCGGCGTTAAGAGAAAGTGCAGATTTCCCTCAAGCGCATGCCCCATAATCGTGGCTTCCGGGAATTTATGCTTCTCAAAGAGCGCTGTTAATGCTTCCACGCCCTCCACAAGATGTTCCATGGGGAATACCACATCTTCAGGAATAATATTGGTGCCATTTTTGCGACCTGTTGCCACAATAGGAAACAATCCTTTTCGCGCATCCCAATAGCGTTTGGTAATGTCGGGATTTGTCTGAAAACCTGTCGCTTCCACGATATTAAAGGCGTTATATACAGATTCTGTTTTCGCAATTTTAGCTTGTAATTCTTCCGCCGTTTCGCCCATCACTTCTATGAGCAAACAAGCGCTATCGCCGTTCAGCGGCCTGTAGAAGAAGTCCGGCAAATCTTTCAATACTTCGCCCACAGTAAAGAGCGTTCTGCCATCAAACAGCTCCACCGCTTCCACCGGCGCATCGGCTCTGAGCGCTTGAACAGTTTCACAACACTCTCTTAAGGAATCAAAATAGATAAATGCCGACGCTTTATGATCATATTCCGGCACCGTTTCATATACCACTTCACTGATAAAGCCGAGCGTGCCTTCCGATCCCACAATGAGATGCTTTAAAATATCCACAGGATCTTCAAAATCGATGAGCGCATTCACGCCGTAACCCGTGGTATTTTTAATACGATATTTTGTCGCAACCTTCTCTTTCAAAATCGGATTTTGAATGATTCTTTCACGAAGCGTGGTTAATCGTTCTAAAAATGATGCATGGCTTTGACGAAAATTTGCGATATTCTCGGCATCTCTGGTATCCACAATCGTGCCGTCATTTAAGATAATGCGGATATCTTTAATGGTGTGATAACTATTATTTTTCGTACCGCAGCACATCCCGCTACTATTATTGGCCACAATCCCGCCGATTCGCGCAACGCTAATAGATGCCGGATCTGGACCAATTTTACGCTGATACGGTTTCAGCGCTTTATTCACATTTGCGCCAATCACCATTGGCCCGAGCGTCACTCTTTCGCCTTGCGCTTGAATTTTCAGATTCAAGAAGTTTGATCCAAGCATCACTAACACCGATTCGCTCGATGTTTGCCCTGAAAGCGATGTGCCGGAAGCTCTAAATGTAAGAGAAACCCAGCACTCTTTCGCCGCTTTCATGAGCGCCACCACTTCCGCCTCGCTATTAGCACGAACAACCACTTGCGGTACATAACGATACAAACTCGCATCCGTACCATATGCAAATCGGTAGAAATAATCGGTATATACCGACTTCTTTCCTACAATACTATTCGCAAGATTCGCAAACTTCTGGTGCGAGGCATTTAATGGGTTCTCTTTCATGTAACGTTCTTTCTCTGGTGTTAAGTGCTATTTCGGTGGGATTTTGGCTTCTATTATTGATCAATGTCTTAATGAATCGTTTGAGAATCATTTGATATCTCAGAAATGATTAAATATTCTTTCTTCAAACCACTTTTCAAAAATAGATGAACGCTTATTTATGCCATTTCTAGCATAAATATTCAATAACAATCCCCATTCTTATGGGATTTTATTAGGCTTCCCTTTTCTCTCGTTTCAATCTGAATTTCTAGGATTCTCGATTTCAAAAATCGGTTTCTATTGAGCTTCAAAAATAGTTATACGATGTTTTTACCGAAGTTATAGACAAAGTTATCCACAGGGGAATTCACAAATAGATTTACAGAAAAACGGTTCTTAAAACACAATAGACACTTATTCCAAATCCTTGACTTTAAATTGACAAGAAGGTTGATATTCAAAAAAGTAGCCCCATTATTCTTTCAGTTTACTAAGCCACTGCTCTGCCTTGTTAGCGATGACTTAGAGAATCAAATAAAGATAAAAAGATCCATCCTGTGACGCATCTCCCAATTGTTTTAAAAATATTTTTTAAAGATGTCATTTAAAGATATTCAATCTATATAAGATGAATATCGCGAAGATCGTTCAACGAAATGGATCAATAATTGATGAAGGAATATTATGAGTGATAATAAAAAATCGACACTTCCGGCCATTGATGTTGATGTAAAAGGCCAAAACGAGGTCATTATCGAAGGAGATACTGTTTCGAACATTATCCATATCCTTCCACTCAGTGACCGCCCATTTTTCCCACCACAAATCGCACCGCTTCTGCTCAATGAAGAGCCGTGGCTGACGACGCTCGATTCCATTATGGATAATCGTACACGCGTGATTGGTTTAGTTCTCACAAAAACAGAACAGCTGACAGATCTCAAAACTGATGATTTCTATGAATATGGAACATTAGTCCATATCCATCATCCGCATCGTGAAGATGGCAAAGTGCAATTTATCGCCCAAGGGATTCAGCGCTTTCGCGTGAAAAAGTGGATCTCTAAAGAGATTCCTTTCGTGGCGCAAGTAGAATACTTTGATGAATCCATTGCCGATAAATCCGATGAAGTAAAAGCCTATTCCATGGCAGTTGTGAATGCACTGAAAGAACTGATTCCCTTTAATCCTTTCTTCTCAGAAGAATTGAAGCACTTCCTTTCCCGTTTTAATAGCAATGATCCCTCGCCATTTGCCGACTTCTCAGCAAGTATGACAACAGGTTCAAAAGAGGAACTGCAAGATGTGCTCTCAACGGTGCCACTTGTGCCAAGATTGCGAAAAGTGCTCGCCATTGTGCAGAAAGAGATTCAAGTTGCGAAGCTTCATAGCTCGATTCGAGAAGAAGTGGATGATCAGCTTTCAGATCAGCAACGTCAATACTTTCTCCGTGAACAGCTAAAAGTGATTCAGCAAGAACTCGGATTATCGAAAGATGATAAAGCGGCGGATATTGAGAAATTTGTCGAGCGTTTAATGGATAAATCTATTCCCGTGCCGGCGCAAGAGCGGATTGATGATGAATTTGAGAAGCTTCAAGTATTAGAAACAGGATCGCCGGAATATGGTGTGACGAGAAACTATCTCGATATCATTACCGATCTTCCTTGGGGAACCGTGACGGAAGATAACTTCAATCTGAAACACGCTCGCCGTATTTTAGATCGAGATCACTTTGGTTTAGATGATGTGAAAGATCGCATTATCGAAACCCTTGCGGTTGGTAAACGCAAAGGAGAAATCAAAGGCACGATTATTCTACTTGTGGGACCGCCGGGTGTTGGTAAAACTTCCATTGGTCGATCTGTTGCCGATAGCCTTGGTCGCAAATTCTATCGCTTTAGCTTAGGCGGTGCGAGAGATGAAGCGGAGATCAAAGGGCATCGCCGGACGTACATTGGTGCAATGCCGGGGAAACTCATTCAAGCACTGAAAGAAACGAAAGCCGATAACCCTGTGATTATGCTCGATGAGATCGACAAAATGGGGCAATCTTTCCAAGGCGATCCGGGTTCTGCGCTACTTGAAGTATTAGATCCGGCGCAAAACAGTGAGTTTTTAGATCACTATTTAGATGTGCGTTATGATCTTTCAAACGTGCTCTTTATCTGTACCGCAAATACGCTCGATTCTATTCCGCCGGCATTGTTAGACCGAATGGATGTGATTCGTCTTTCTGGCTATATCTTAGAAGAAAAGAGCAAAATTGCGCGTCAATATCTCTGGCCAAGACAGCTTGATAAAGCAGGTTTCACGAAGAAAGAGCTTAAAATTACTTCAGGAGCCATTGATAAAATCATCGATGATTACGCGAGAGAAGCCGGCGTTCGGAATCTTGAAAAGCAACTGGCGAAGATTGTGCGAAAAGCTGCCGTGAAATTTGAAACGGAAGAGCTAGAAACGTTATCCATCGGCGTGAATGATATTGTGCCGTTCTTGGGGAATCCGTACTTTAACCGAGATAAACCGGTGCAAAATGTGGGTGTTGTCACAGGACTTGCGTGGACTTCCCTCGGCGGCGTGACGCTTCCTGTGGAAGCTGTGAGAATCCATGAGCTTCAGCGTGGCATTAAAATCACAGGGCAACTCGGCGAAGTGATGCAGGAATCTGCCAATATTGCGTATAGCTATATTATGGCAAATGCCGCAGAACTTGGATTGCAAGAGAGCTTCTTTGAAAAAGCGTTCATTCATATCCATGCGCCGGAAGGTGCTACGCCAAAAGATGGACCAAGTGCCGGCATTACGCTTGCCTCTTGTTTGATGTCTTTAGCGCTCAACAAAGCGCCGAAGAATATTGCAATGACAGGAGAGCTCACTTTAATCGGACAAGTGCTTCCTATTGGCGGCGTGAAAGAGAAGCTCATTGCCGCAAAGCGTGTCGGCATTAAAGAGATCATTTTCCCGAAAGATAACAAAAAAGATGCCGATGAATTGCCGGCATATTTACGAGAAGGTTTAACCCTTCACTTTGTCGAAGATTTCAAAGAAGTCGCCAAGCTTTTATTCTAATCTCAGATATCAACAAAAAGCGTGAATCAATCATAAGATTCACGCTTTTTTCTTTGTCTGTTTCTCTTAGATATAATTTCTCTTTGTTTTCCTGATCATGCATTCTTTATCAATTTACCGGCAATGAAATTCATCTAAGAATCTTTCATACAACAAAAGCTGATTTACGGCTGGTTCGAATGCTTGCATGCTTCTGCATATCCCGCGCCAGCAATTCGCAATGCTTTCCCCAGCGGGCGCTCGATTGCCGCAAGCATGCAGACATTACTTCCCGCCACACACGATCTATTTCAAAATAACTCGCCCAGATTCAATCCAAACTCAATATGAGTACCCCCAATAAACTCTGCGATAAAATTATAATTACGGCATTAATCTTCTTGTTGTTTTTTTTATACAAACCACCTTCTTAGATTGTCATAAATGGTTATATCCCCGCTAAAAAGATAAAGATTTTATTAATAAATGCCGATTATTAAAAATACAACATAATCGAGTTATTTTACTCCCTAGAAGAATACAATCTCACAAATACAAAAAATAACCCATGAAAACAATATGATAAATCTCTTCAAAAAGTCAAAAAACGACTTGATTTATGAATTTGTTGTTTTTTTAATAAGGATTAGTCTTAATTTGTATTATTTCTGTAAATTTAATTTGATTATTGTAATGATATGCGTTTTAATATGAAACGTAGATGAAGTACATCTAAATTATTTTTAATGTGGCGCGAGCCATCCTATGGAGATATTCATTATGATGAAGAAAAGTATTTTCGCAGTAGCAGTAGCTTCTGTTTTAACATTAGGTGCAGCGCAAGCTGAAACAATCCTTTACGGTTCTATTCGTTACGATTACGAAAACAAAAAGAACGAAACTGCTGAAATTGACCAAAAAAATGGTCATGTAAAATTCTCAGGTAAAAGCCTTTCTAACTTAGAAGACGCTGGTTCACGTATCGGTATCAAAGGTTCTGAAGATTTAGGTAACAACAATGCTGTTATCTATAACATCGAATACGGTTTTGACGGTATGTCAGCTAACGAAAAACAAGGTTTCAAAGTTCGTAAAGCTATCTTAGGTTTAACGGGTGATTGGGGTACATTCACAGCGGGTCGTCAAGATAACCCATTCAAAGTAACAATCGTTGATGACACAATCGTTGATGAGTTCAATGCATCTAACGTAATCAAATCTGCATCACAACGTGCAATGACTACTACTCTTAACGGCACTGGAATCGCATCAGTTTCTGGAACAGTTGATAACTATAAGTTCAATGACACTACAATCAATAATGCTGAATACAGCCGTGTTGGTAAAGTAATTGCTTATACAACTCCTGACTTTGCTGGTTTCTCTGCAAATGTTGCGTTAATGATGGACTCAGATCTTTACAAAGCAAACAACGAGAAAAATCTTGACCTTTGGACAATCAACGCGAAGTATGACTATGACTTCGGTGCTGATGGTACTTTGACTGCAAAAGCAGGTTACCTCGAAGGTAAAATGGGTAACGGCGCCCTAGATGAGAAAGGTAATGTAGGCCCTAAGGGTTACAACAAAGGTAAATCTAAAGTTTGGGGTCTTTTCTTAGGATATAACCAAGATGCATTCGGCGTAACAGCAACATATGCAAACGGTAACTATAAATCAAAATTCAAAGATGCTACTACTGGTCCTAAGCACAAATCTGAAGGTTGGGATATCGGTGCGCGTTACTCATTTGGTGCTAACTACTTCAGCACAGTTCGTGCAACTTACGGTCAAAACACTGTAAAAGTTAATGGTGAAGCTGGTAAAGACCACGGTAAGGACAAAGTTAAATCATGGGCGGTTGGTTTTGAACAAAAACTTTCTACTCGTACACGTGCATGGGTTGAGTACGGTAACGAAGAAACAACTTATGCAGCAGATAACGTTGGCAAGAAAAAAGACAACGTAATCTCAGTGGGTATGCGTCACGACTTCTAATTTCACTCACTTAGCAATAAGTGAACTGATTTAGAAATCTTAGCAAAACCATAAGAACAGAAATCCCGTCATGAATTTGGTGGGATTTTTTTACGCCTGGAACTTTCTACTGCAAAAAGATCCACCTTTCTCTACTTTGAAAAATAAATCCAACGATCTCTTCCTATTTTCTGTATTAAAAAAACAACAAATAACTCTTTAAATCCAAATTCTTTTCTCTAAAAAGAAATTTCAGCACTTTTATTCGTTAATATTTTTCAAAAAACTTCAGGATATTTCCTTCAATTTCATAAAAAAAAGCTATTTTATGATTTATTTTCTCTATCTTCCATTTTGGATTGCTTCAAACATTTACTAAATTTACAACAACGGAAACCAAGTCAATCAGAATGAATGAAGTCATAAATAACTTTTATTCACACCTGTCAAACTACAATAATATACATTTATATATTTTTTATGACATAAAATGTATCATTATTACAAAGACTTAGTTGCAGAAATGATAAAAAATCGTTTTAATACTCCCCATGAATGACACATCGTCATATCAAATTTTATTTCACGTGAAACACAAATTCACAATCAGGAGAAATTATCATGATGAAGAAAAGCATTTTTGCAATCGCAGTTGCATCAGCACTTACTTTAGGTGCAGCACAAGCTGAAACAATCCTTTACGGTTCTATCCGTTATGACTATGAAAATGTTAAAAAACAAAGCATTGGATTTGAAAATGTACAATCCACAAATGTAAATGTTAATGATATGCCTTATTACTCAGGAGTAAGAGGAACTCGTACTAGCAACAGAACATCAAATCTTTCTGATGCTGGATCTCGTATTGGTTTAAAAGGATCTGAAGATCTTGGTAATAATAACTCTGTTATTTATCAATTAGAATGGGGTTTTGATGGCATGGAACAACCAGCGGATGGAGCGAGTAATGCTGGTGGTTTTAAAAATCGTTTAGCAATTTTAGGATTAACAGGTAATTGGGGTACATTCACAGCGGGTCGTCAAGAGAATCCTTTCCATAACGTTCTTGTAAAAGATGCAATTGTTGATCAGTTCAATGGAAGTCATGTTATTACGTCGGCATCTCAAAGATCCCTTACAAGTACTCTTCTTGGTACCCAAGCTTCATCTTTTGTAACTAATTATGGTCATAATTATGCTAATTCTGATGGAACATTTGATTACGCTTTAGGTACACCTGCAGTTTGGTCTGGCGAAACAACTATCTCCGATGCTAAATTTTCACGTGTTGGGAAAGTTATAGCATACACAACTCCAAATATGGGTGGTTTTTACGCAAATGCTGCTCTTATGATGGATAACGAAAATTTCAATGTTGAAAAAACAGTAGACTTATGGACTGTTAATGCTCATTATTCTCATGAGTTTGGTAGTGATGGCACTCTTTTACTAAAAGCTGGATATATCAACGGAAAGTTAATTGACAAAAATTCAGCAAAAGCATGGGCTCTTTTTGCAGGATATGATCAAGCTGCATATGGGCTTACTCTTTCTTATACACAAGGAAATCACCGTCATGTAGGTGATGATTATAAAGATAAGTCTAGAGGTTTTGACTTAGGTGGTCGTTATTCTTTTGGTGCTAATTATTTTAGCTCAGTTCGAGTAAACTATGGTGAAAACCAAGTAAAAACAGATGGCCGTAAAGATAAAGTTAAATCATGGGCTGTTGGTTTTGAACAAAAACTTTCTACACGTACTCGCGCATGGGTTGAATATGGTACGGAAGAAACAAAATATGACAACTTCCCTGTAAAGAAAAAAGAAGATGTAATCTCAATCGGTATGCGTCACGACTTCTAATTTGAGCTAAGATCTATTCTTAGCATGAAATAAAAGTCTATAATCTACTTAGTAGATCTTAAAAGAGCTTAATCAAATATGATTAAGCTCTTTTTTATATCTTCATTTTCGAATCAGCTATATACACAATGTCTATACCCCCCTATTTTCTAGCAAACTTCCTACTCCACATCAGTATAATTCCCTTAATAGAACTTGAAAGCCTACAATAAAAACCCTATGTTATAATTTATAAATATTTATGAGATAACAATAGATTTTTAGAAGGGTATTCTTCCAATCCTATCTTCCAAAATCTTCTCTAGAACCCCCATAATAATATGTAGGAGAGATTTTCAATGAGTAAAAAAATTGCCGTGATTGGCGCTGGCTCTTGGGGCACAGCGCTTGCGATTCATTTAGCTGCCAAACATTCTGTAAATCTTTGGAGTCATAACAAAGAACATGTCAAAGAGATGCAAGAGGTGCGCTTAAATGAGCGGTTTCTACCGGAAATTCCTTTCCCTGATTCCATCACGCTTTTTGATAATTTTAATGAAGCACTTAAAGAGTGTGATCTCATCCTCATCGTAACGCCTTCTACGGCATTTAATGAAATTCTCACCAAACTTCAAGATGCTCATTTAGAAACATTGCCTCCGATTGTGTCTGCCACAAAAGGATTAGATCACTCTAATAATGGCTTCTTGAGCGATACATTCTACCAAGCATTCCCCAATGCGCACTTCACGATTCTATCAGGACCGAGCTTTGCTAAAGAAGTGGCAAAACTCTACCCTACTGCAATCGCCATCGCCGGCAATAATGAAGAGGACTTAGCTGAAGTGATTCCTTTCTTTCATCATGACAGCATGCGTGTTTATGGTAATTTAGATATGAAAGGCGTACAACTTGCCGGCGCTTATAAAAATGTGATTGCCATTGCTACAGGTATTTCTGATGGTTTAGGATTTGGCGCTAATGCAAGAGCGGCTCTCATTACTCGTGGGCTTGCGGAAATGACAAGACTTGGTATTGCACTGCAAGGGAAACCCGAAACATTCCAAGGTCTTGCGGGTTTAGGAGATCTTGTACTGACTGCTACAGATAACCAATCCCGAAATAGACGGTTTGGTTTGTACTTAGGTCAAGGCGTTAAAACAACAGATGCCTTTGAACAAGTCGGACAAGTGGTGGAAGGCGCGAATATTGCGAAAAATATCTATGAACTGGGAGAAGAAATGGGGATTGATCTTCCTATCGCACAACAAGTTTATCGAATTCTCCATAAAAATGTATTACCTCACACCTCTTTAAAACAACTTTTAGCTAGAGAACAGAAAACAGAATAAACTTTCCGCTCTACTAACGATTATATTTTTTATTTTTCATAAAAGGATTCAATCATGAATATTATTACCGGTCATTACCCCAATGTACGTCCTCGCCGTATGCGTAAAGATGATTTTTCTCGCCGATTAATGGCAGAAAGTACCATTACTGCGGGTGATTTGATTCAACCGGTATTTGTTATTGAAGGCGAAAATCAACGTGAGGCTGTAGAATCTATGCCGGGGATTGATAGACTTTCTATCGATCTTCTCGTGGAATACGCCAAAGAACTCTATGAATTAGGTGTGCCGGCAATTGCCTTATTCCCAAACCTAAGTAATGATGTGCGCTCTTTAGATGCGGAAGAAGCCTATAATCCAAATGGTTTAGTCCAAAGTACCGTTCGAGCTCTGAAAGCAGCCGTTCCCGGATTAGGGGTTATTACAGATGTCGCACTTGATCCTTATACACTTCATGGGCAAGATGGTTTAACAGATGAAAATGGTTACATCCTCAATGAAGAAACAAAAGATGTTCTCGTGAAGCAAGCGCTTAGCCATGCCGCTGCCGGCGTCGATATTATCGCACCATCAGATATGATGGATGGGAGAATTTTAGCGATTCGTGAAGCATTAGAAGACAATGGCTACATTAATACAAAAATTATGAGCTATGCTGCAAAATATGCTTCTGAATATTATGGCCCATTCCGTGATGCTGTCGGTTCTCGCGAGTTGCTTGGAGAAGCGGATAAGAAAACATACCAAATGGATCCGGCAAATCGCAGAGAAGCATTGTATGAAGTTGCTTTAGATATTCAAGAAGGTGCGGATATGGTCATGGTGAAACCGGGATTACCTTATCTCGATGTTGTTCGTGAAGTGAAAGATAACTTCCTTCTACCAACGATGGCTTATCATGTTTCTGGCGAATATGCGATGATGAAAGCAGCTTTCGAGAAAGGCTGGTTAGCAGAGAAACCAACCGTGATGGAAACAATGATCTGTTTTAAACGTGCAGGATGTGATGCAATTCTCACATACTTCGCAAAAGATGTAGCAACTTGGCTGAAAGAAGACGCTAGAAAATAAATAACCCGAATGCCAATGATAAAAAAGAGCGCTTATTGCGCTCTTTTTGATACTCTTTTTATGAAAGACATTATAGATAATATTATATCCATCTATAATTTACAGGAGATTTTCAACTACTCAAAAACCCATATCCCTCACTTTTAACAATTCATTATTTATAACGAGTTTGTGTAAAGTATTTATCAAATTGTGCTTGAGTTGCTAAAGCGATGCTTTTTGCTTCATTTGCTGTTCTCAATGCTTCATCTGCTTTTGCTTCGATATTTTGTGTTGAGCAACCTACAGCGATCGCACCCAATACTACTAAAGCAGAAATTTTTACTAAACTTTTCATTATTCTTTCCTTTAAACGTAAATAAGATAGTGAGAGATTTTACATATTCTCTGACTATTATCTTGTCAGATTGCTTTATTCTCCACTGTTTATCTCGAAAAATCAAGAGATCCTCCCTAGCAAATTATCGTTTACCTATTTACGCTACCTCTTATAACCTTTTGTTTCAAAAACACTTTACTGATGAGTAATAATTTAATAGGGATTTATCACAAAAGTGGTTATAATTATCTCTTTGTTTATATTGAGAGATCAGAGCGCCATGCGCAATCAGATTAGCCTTGTGTTCAAAGTCATTGGTATATTTGTCACAAGCTTTAGCTTTACCTATTTAATTCCTATCATCATCTCTTTTATCTATGATGACGGACAAGCTCAATATTTTTTTCTCACTTTCTTAATTACTTTCATTCTCGGCTTAATGCTTTGGATTCCATTTCGAAACACCAATGGTAATCTTAAAACTCGGGATGGCTTTTTAATTGTGTCCCTCTTCTGGACGAGTCTTAGCTGTATCAGTTCATTACCACTGATTATCTCTCCGGCGGTCGAACTTCCCATTATTCATGCATTTTTTGAAGCGACATCGGGATTTACCACAACAGGAGCAACAGTTTTAACGAATCTTCAAGAGCTTCCCAAATCCATTTTGTGGTATCGAACTCAGCTCCACTTCTTTGGAGGAATGGGGATCGTTATTTTAGCTGTTGCTATCATGCCTCTCTTAGGAATGGGAGGTATGGCGCTCTTTAAAGTAGAAGTTTCAGGTCCCATTAAAGAAGATAAAATCACCCCTAGAATCGCACAAACGGCCAGAAATCTGTGGTCTGTATACCTACTTCTATTAGCTGCTTGTATCTCTGTCTATTTCATCGGTGGGATGGATCTTTTCGATGCCATTACCCATGGATTTACCACCGTCGCAACAGCTGGATTTTCAAACTATGATGATAGCTTAGGTCATTTTGATAGTCGATTTATTGATATTACCGCCATCATTTTTATGCTTCTAAGCTCTATTAACTTTACGACTCACTTTCTAGCCTTTAGACACAAAAGTCTTAAGCTCTATTTTGAAAGTACAGAATTAAGAGCTTTTTTAGCAATCTGTATTACTGCGATCGTTTTAGTCGCTTTTGGGTTATACCATTTCAATGTATTTGACTCTATTGGGCATATTATTTTAGAGGCAAGCTTTGCCGTTGTTTCGATGATTACAACCACCGGGCTTTCCATCTCTAACTTTAGTGAATGGCCAAGCTATATTCCGATTCTCATTATATTCATTACATTTATCGGGGGCTGTTCAGGCTCTACTGCTGGTGGTATGAAGGTGATTCGAATCATTCTTCTCACAAAACAAGCGATGCGAGAAGTAAAGCTCCTCATTCATCCGCACGGAAAGTTCCCTATTCGCCTTAATAAACGTGTCGTTCATAATGATATCTTGGGGAGCGTTTGGGCTTTTCTTGGTATCTATGCATTCTCAACCGCAATTTTAACATTAGTGATGACGGCTTTTGGGCTTGCTCCTTTAGATGCCTTTTCTGCAGTCGCCGCTTGTCTTAATATTACAGGTCCAGGTCTTGGTGCTGTTGCGAATAATTATGGAGAGCTTCCTTCAGGAGCCTTGTCTACGCTCATGTTTACCATGATTTTAGGTCGTTTAGAAATCTTCACTCTATTCGTCTTAATTACGCCAAGCTTTTGGCGAAACTAAATCACAGCTGTTTAGATTTCACCCCATAAAAGTAAAAATCAAGCTTCTTTACATTTAATTTACTTTACATTTCTTTATATTTACAAATGCAACGATATAATTTCAAATATCGTAAGTATTGTTATATCTAAATTATTATAATATATTATTTTGATAAGGATTTTATAATAAACAATACAAATTTTGCATATATCCACTCAATGCATTTGTTATAAAATTCAATATATTAAAATGTTTTATAAGATTTGATCGTAACGTATAAATATGCAAATTATTTTTCAATCATCTTCTTATCTTCAATCAAATTAAAGAGGCTCTACAATATGACACCCGCAAAAGTTTTATTTATTGATGATGATGCAGAATTACAAACACTTATCCCTGAAATTTTAAAATATGAAGGATTTGAAGTTAATGTAGGTAGCAACGGCATCGAATGCTTAGAATTTCTAGAGCATACAACACCAGATTTAATTATTCTCGATGTGATGATGCCTAAAATGAATGGCTGGGATACCTTAAAAGAGATCCGTAAAATGCACCCTAATCTACCTGTCATTATGCTGTCAGCAAAAGGTGATAGTATTGATCGTGTACTAGGTCTTGAGCTCGGCGCCGATGACTATATCTCAAAACCATTTGATGATAGAGAGCTTGTAGCAAGAATCAGAACAAGATTGCGACTTCAAAATCAAACTCCTGAGCCGGCACAAGCAGAACAAGATAAATCATCTCTTATTGAAACTCATGGATTATCTCTTAATCAGGCGCAGTTCCAAGCTAATTTCCAAGGCGAAACAATCAATCTTACAAGTACTGAATTTGCGATCTTGTACTATATGGCCGCTAGAAGCGGAGAGACGATTAGTCGCGATGAACTCAGTAAAAATGTGTTAGGCAAACGCCACCAAACATTTGACCGCGTCATTGATATGCACCTTAGTAACATTCGTAAAAAACTCCCACCTCGTGAAGATGGGCTTCCTTGGTTTAAAACGGTTCATGGATTAGGCTACCTTTTCTTAGAATAGTCATTCCACCCTTATAGAGAAAGTCCTCTGTCATTCATATTACACATGAACATATGACTTTCTCTATTAGTATTTTGCTTTATAGTGAGTTTCTATGAAAACACGCGTTCAATTATTTAACAGACTCAGTGTTCGAATCTTTATTACGATTTGGATCAGTATGGCTTTAATGATTTCTTTGACGCTTCTTATCCCAAGATTAGATCAACGTAGAATTCTACCGACTCCAGAAAAAGAGCAAAGTTTTTACGAAACTAGAGTGAATCACATGCTCTATAGTGTTCCTTCCAATCGTTTTAAAGATTACCAAGATGATACAGAACTTATCATTATTCCTAATAAAATTTCTGAACGATACAACGCAATTCATAAACTAAAAAATGAAGATACGATCAATTTTATTCTATCCACGTTAACCTCTAAAAAAATCTATCAGCAAGAATTTGGCGATCGTGAACTCATCGGCCCTATTCGCTTCTCTTATGATCCGAATGCTTACTATCTCGATGTCACAGCTCTGCCCCAATCTTATTATCTCAATAGATTTTATGATGCGCCGACACTTATTTTTATATTAATGCTTCTGATCAGCCTACCCTTTGCCGGAGTTTTAAGCTGGTCTTTATCGATCCCGATGAAAAACATCCGAAAAGCAACAGAACGCATCAGTAAAGGGGATTGGCAAGTTGATAAGTACTTAGAATCAAGAGGTCCGATTGAATATCGTTATCTTGCGAAAAGTCTTAATCATATGATTGAAACTCTTAATTCAGCACGTAATGAAAAAAATCGTCTCTTTGCCAATTTATCTCATGAACTAAGAACACCTCTTACTAGAATCAATCTTGCTAATAGCCTCATTCGTATTAAGAAAATTGAAGGCGTTGAGCAAGAAGTTCAGCGTATCAGCGATAACTTACTTTTAGTAGAAGATCGTATTCAAGCAATGTTAGCGCTGTCTAAACAGACAATTTTGAATCAAGATCTGATTAAATCGTTTGAATTAAGTGAGCTATTAACACCTATTTTGGAATCCTCAGCTTTTGAAGCTGTTGAAAACAATATAGAGCTGATCTTTAACGGCATTCCCAATGCCCACATTGAAGTCAATCCAGATCTTTTTCAAAGTGGATTAGAAAATATTATCCGTAATGCCATTCATTATGCGACTTCTAAAATTCAAATCACCATGGAAGTACGTGATCAAAATTTCTATATCAATATCCATGATGATGGCCCTGGAATTCTTGAAAAAGATTTACCACAAATTTTTGAGCCCTTCTATCGAGGTGATAGACCGGAGGACTTTGAGGATTATGGTGGATCAGGATTAGGCTTAGCTATCGTCAATCAGATGGTGCAATCTCATAAAGGTTCTGTTAAAGCTGAGAATTTAGATGGATTATCCATTACTATCATTATTCCGCTATCCCAAATCACTCAAGATTAGCGACATTAACAAGTATTAATCAATCTCATGCTTGAAAAGAATGACCATTCATTGTGGTCATTCTTTTTGATTTTCTAATACAGTCCAGATTCCCACTAAGGGCTTCGCTTGCCAGAAAGATGCACCATAAACCCGCTTATCTACAAACATTCTTGCCAATGTTCCATCTAGATAAAGCGCATTATCGCAAGATAAAATCTCTTTAAAATAACGTGCGAACTCATAAAAACTCACGCTATCTTCCGTCACAACGAAGATCACTTTTTTACCGTTATCTATTGCACAAACACCACTTCTAATTCGAGTACTTGTAGAATCTGGAATAAAATGCGGATTATATTCTCCATCAATCAAGAGCATTGGTCCTGATTGCGTAGCAGATTGAATCTCTTCATAATTACCCTGATATTTCTCATGAAATGCCATTGTGGCTTGAATTTCAGCCAGGTTTTGATCGGTAATATAAAACACCCCATTGGGTAACAGCGAAAAATTCCCTTTTCCTTCATTGGAGGTCACTAAATTCAGTGGTGCCAATACTTGCTTATCTTCAATATACAATCCAAGCGGTTTATAATCATCCGTATAAATGCCGGAATTCATCGCAAATAAGATACTCTGATTTTTCGCTTTTAATATTTTCTGAAAGTTATAAAAAGAACCATAACTTTTAGCCGTACTATCATCTACCCACTTTTGGATAAGCGTCACTTTCTCTAAATCTAAAGTCGCTTCCACATAACGATGCTCTTGAAACAGCTGTTGTTTGAGATTAATGCCCGAATCAACCTCCTTTGCCAAGAGTACATTCGTTGCAAAAAATAGACTTAATATCAAAGATGAAAGCAAAAAGAGCAATACCGCTTCTTTACGAAAACGATATTGCTCTTTTATATAAGATGTTGCTACAGACTGATCAAATGGCTTCTTCATCAAAATCTCTTAATCGTTGATTAAAAATCTATTATAACGATTATTTATCATGATGGGGAATCATTCACAGTGGATCTCGATGAGTTTATCCACACAATCAATGTTTAGATTTGTAACATTCTTAATAATTCTTTCATGAGTTTTGGATGTGCAATGACAATTTCACCGCTTGTTTCGATATCTTCTCCACCGCGGAAATCTGTTACTAAATAGCCCGCTTCTTTAGCGATGAGCTTCACAGATTTTGCCGTACAGATATCAAACCCTGATGCATAATATGCAGAATATTGCCCTTTTACTACTAATGCACTATCTTTTGCAAAGTCGCCTAATACGCGCACGGCTTTCGTACGGCGAAGTGCTTTTTCAAAACGCGCTAATTGATCTTCTTTCGGTGCAACGGCTGTTAAAACAAATGCATTTTCAACTTTACCATCGCTTTTACCAAGACGAATACGTTGCTCTTCATCTTCACATAAAACGCCAAGACCCACTGCTGATTCTGCAATGACTTTATCTGCAACGCCGTCATAAATAAGCGCAGATTGTAATTCACCATCCATTTCAAGCGCAATCGTTACAGAGAAATGTGGATTTCCAACACGGAAGTTATCTGCACCCGATAAACCGACATACCATGAGAAACGTGGACTATTCACAATACCGGAATGATAGTTCGCATAGAATGAGTGATCAGGATAGAGTTTTAGGAGATTTTCAATGATTTCTCCTTCGATTTTTTGATAAAACTGCACAAATAACTCATCGTCAGCACGTTGTTCTGGACTTAAACGATCTAATCGATAATAAATTGAACGAATCGTACGACCAGATTCGATCGCAACTTGCTTTGCAACTTGGGTAAATACACTCATGGATGTCTCTTAGTTGTTAAAGATATAAGGATAACGAATCATCGTTACCACAGAAAAACGGCACTGCTTTACATCAGCAATACATAATAAGGCGTTATTGTAACGCATCTCACTCTAAAAACGTATTCAAAATTTACGAATATAGAAAATTGATCGAGCATCATCTTCCCAATCCTCTTCAAACCAGCTTCTAAATGATCTTTTAGAGCGATCTTCTTTCTACGTTCTTCTCCGGCTTTTTTTGCTGCCTTTTTAATAGTTTTGAACTTGTTTAAGTTTCTTGGAAATGCTTCCTCACGAATTTCATTGGAGCTTCATTGGTGAGCGACATTAGTAAGCTCATTAGGAATTCGCCTCTGTTATCCCTGCCAAATCCTTTTCCAAATCTTTCTCTAAAACCTCAGAAGTTTTAACATCCTCTTTCGGTGCTTTGTTCTGAGGATTCTTCATCGGAAATGCGAGCACAAACCAAACGCCTAATAAACCCGCACCTAACAGTAATCCCGGCGTTACCGACAAATTGCCAGTAAAAATATCCGAATAACCATAGACTAAGCTCGCTACGATTCCACCCACAGAAGCGCCTAAAAATTGGCTTGAGGAGAAGAATCCCATCACCATTCCGCGATTATGCTCCGGCGCTAAACGGCTCATTAAAGAGGGTTGAATGGCTTCCATGGAGTTAAATCCTAAAAAGAATAATGTCATCAGAAGCATTAAGCTCCAAAATCCCGATACAAATACGAGCGCAATCATCGCCGTAATCAATATGCCAATGGAGATCAAGAAGAACACTCTAAACTGCCTAAAACGCTCTGTTATGCCTACACATGGGAACATCAAAAGAGTCGCAATTAAGAAGCTTGGCACATAAACTTTCCAAGACTCTTTCGGCATATATCCTTCTGCTTCTAAAATCCACGGGAAGATGGTAAATCCGAGCGTTAAGATTAAATGCAACATAAAAGCGCCGAGATATAAGCGATTAATATCGTTATTTGCACATGCTTCTTTCATGGATGCCAATAACGGCATTCGGTTCTCTTTGTTTGCTTTATGTTGCTCACTTTTTGGGAGTTGCATGAGGGTGACATAAATGCCGGCAACACCTAGAATTGCACACAATAGGAAGATTCCCATTCCACCAAAAAAACCATAAATCACCGGCGATATAAAGATCGCGAGACCAAAGGTTAAACCGATACTAATACCAATCAGCGCCATGGTTTTTCCGCGAATCTCTTCTCTGACAACATCACTAGTAAACGCTAAAACAACGGCCGAAATAGCGCCGGCGCCTTGAATTACTCTTCCTAAAATTGCGATATAAATGGAATCGGTAAATGCGATCAGTAAACTTCCCAGGACAAAGAGAATCATGCCGATCACAATCGTGATTTTTCGCCCGAAATAATCCGACAGTGAGCCAAAGAGCGGTTGTAAAATAATCTGCGTTAATGCGTAACTACTAATGAATAGGCCAGCAAGTAACGGCGTTGATCCGCTCAATTCTTTCGTATAGAGAGAATAGATTGGCAAAATGATAAAAATCCCGAGCATTCGAATAGAGAAAAGCCCAGCTAAACGTGCGCCTAATCCTAAATCTGCTTTCGACATCTTATGTGCCGGCGATTTTGTGTCATTTGCCTGATTCTTTGTTACTGTTTCTTCAGCTTGACTCATACTTTCCTGCATGATCATTACCCTTCATTTTTTAATGCTAATAATTCTTGATAAAGCTCGTTTTTGCTTCTGCCAGTCACTTTATGGAGAATGCCGGAAATCTGTTTTAAAGGCAGATTTTCCGCCATTAAAATCTGCAATAATTGCTCGCTCTCAATGCCGGCAGATTCCTCTTCCTTCTTCGGAACGCCGGAAGTGACCACCACAAATTCTCCACGCACTTCATCCGCATGATCCACATAATATTGATGCAGTTCTTTTGCCGTACCATAACGATAATCTTCAAATCGCTTTGTCATTTCTCGTCCGACAAAAATATTTCTTGCTTCGCCAAAGATCTCTTGAAGATCTTCAAGCATCGCGACAATTCGATGACTCGATTCATAAAAAACTTGCGTATGCGTCACTTGGCTTAGTGCCGTAAGTTCTGTTCTTCTCTGCCCTTTTTTAGAAGGCATAAAACCGATAAAGGTAAAACGATCGGTCGGAATGCCGGCAACAGAAAGCGCCGTAATAATAGCGCTTACGCCGGGAATCGGCACCACAGTAAAATTCTGCTCACGAAGCGAGCGAACAACGGTAAACCCAGGATCAGAAATTAACGGTGTTCCGGCATCTGAAATAATCGCCACAGATTCACCGGCTTCAAGATGACTTTTAATTCTCTCAACACGGCTCATTTCATTATGTTCATGCAGAGAAATTAGCGGACATTGAATCCCAAAATGCACCAAAAGCCTTGAAGAAACTCTCGTATCTTCGGCAAAAATGGCACTTACAGATCCCAAAACTTCCACCGCTCTCGGCGTCATATCTTGGAGATTTCCTATGGGGGTAGCTACTACATAACAGGTTGACATCAATCCACTCTTCATTCATCTTGAAAGCAGTCAGTATAACAAGAGAAGCGAAAAATGACGAACCACAAAATCATCGGTAATGCCGGCGAAACCATTGCGCAAAACTATCTACAACAGCAAGGTTGCACGATTATCCAACGAAATTATCATTCTCGTTTTGGCGAGATCGATATTATTGCCGAAAGCGATGATTCCCTTCTCTTTATTGAAGTAAAATACCGAAAAAATGAGCGCTTCGCATTAGCAACAGAATCAATTACACCTTCAAAGCAACAAAAGATGCGTTTAACCATCGAAACCTATCTTCAAAAATTTCCCACAAATAAACCTTTACGAATCGATCTCATCACCATTATCGGACAAGAACCTTTTCAGATTACTTGGCTCAAAAATATTTTCTGATTTTTGGTTCCGGATTTCTAAGTTTCTGAATTTATAAGCATTCAATAGTTATCAGAAAAAGTTGATTCTTTCACTGCGGGCGAGCGATTTTGATAAGCACGAAAACATTCCCTCCCGCTACAAATCAGCTTATGTTGATATGATTCTAGCTTACGGACACAAACGAAAAATATTGCCGGCATTAAAAAAGGAGAATATCGCATTCTCCTTTTCTGAATCATTTCACAGCTCTGATTTTTATATCTCTTTTCATATCAGTTTTTACACTAATAACGATGCTTTAATCGCTTCAAAATCTCGCTTCAAACGAATGTTTGTCTCTAACTCTGCTGAGATTTTATCAAACGCATGCATCACCGTTGAGTGATCTCGTGAGAACTCACGGCCAATCTCCGGCAAACTGTGATCTGTTAAAACACGAGAAATATACATCGCTAATTGTCGAGGTTTTACGATATTCGCCTTTCGAGATTTCCCCAAAATTTCCGACATATCCAAATCAAAGTAGCTCGCAACTGTACGCTGAATATTTGAAAGGGTGATTTGTCGATCTTGAATTTCTACTAAGTGACGAAGCGCTTCTTGAGCGATATCAAGCGTTAACGGCATTCCTTTAAAAGATGCCATTGCATTTACCTGTTTCAACGCACCTTCAAGCTCACGAACGTTTGCACGAACGGTTTCGCCAATGAAGAACTTCGTATCTTTCGGTAATTCTACGCCCCAACTTTCCGCTTTTTGCTCTAAAATCGCAACGCGGTGCTCAAAATCAGGTGGTTTAATATCCACTGTTAATCCTGAAGCAAAACGAGATTTTAAGCGCTCTTCCATCGCTTCAAGCTCTTTTGGATATCTATCACAGGTTAAAATTACCTGATGTCCACCATCAAGAAGCGTATTAAACGTGTGGAAGAACACTTCTTGCGATCCACCTTTTCCTGATAATAACTGAATATCATCAATCAAAAGCGCATCTAATGTACGGTAAAAGTGACGTAATTCATTGATTGTATTATTTCGCATGCTACGAACAATATCTTCGATAAAGCCATCACAATGCTGATAAATCAAACGGGCATCAGGATATTGCTCCTTAATAGCATTCCCAACGGCATGCATTAAGTGCGTTTTTCCAAGCCCTGTATTTCCGTAAATAAAGAGCGGATTGTGAGATGTTCCAGGATTTTTAGAAACCTGTGCACATGCGGCAAGCGCAAACTGATTCGATTTACCTTCTACAAAATTTTCAAAGCTGAAATCAGGGTTCAAGTTACTCGTTTCAATCGATTGCTCACGAATGGAATCTTTCGTAACGGTTCTTGCTCGCCCTGTTTTTTTGGTGGCTCGTTTAATCTGTTTTTTGACTTGGTGATCTTCATATTCAGATTCTGTACCAAGCCCGTAACGCACTTCGAGATCTAAATCGCTCTCATCAATAATGGTATTTTCTAATAAGGTTTTGAATTTAGTTTGAACGCCACGAAGAACAATCTCATTTGCCGCCAAGACCATCACATGATCTTCTTTGAAAACTACTTCAAGGGGCGAAATCCACATACTAAATTCCTCCTCCGACATCTCGGAAGCAAGAATTTCTAGGCAATTTTCCCAACTAAATTTCATCATAAATATAAGACTCTAAATTCTAAAAATCGGTAAAGGTTCTGACTTCGAAGAAAATTCAAAAGCTATAAAACATAACTCCGTGAATTTATACTCCAAAAATCATCGCAGTTAAAAGGAAATCCGCTACTAGAATTAGTAACGAAGAGATCACTACTGTATCGGTTGTTGAACGGGCAATTCCACTCGCCGTCGCTCTTCCCTTTAATCCGATATAAAGCGCAACAAGGTTCGATATTATACCGAAAACAAAACTTTTTAAAACTACTCCAAGCCCAATATCGATTCCAAAATCGACACCTGACTTCATTTGCGACCAATAAGCACCACCATCAACCCCTAAAGAGATCGTCGCAACGCCATATCCGCCAATAATTCCAACGGCACTAAAAAGCAATCCAAGAATCGGAACAGCAATCACGCCCGCCCAAAAACGGGGCGTTAAAATATATTGTACAGGGTTAATTGCCATGAGTTCATAGCTTGCCCACTGCTCTGTTGCCCGCATTAAACCGATCTCGGCAGTTAATGAAGAGCTTGCTCTTCCTGTGTAAAGAAGCGCTGTTAATACTGAGCTTAATTCTCTAAATAGTGCTAAAGCAACAATGGTTCCCACAGAAGCTTCTGCCCCGAAGTTAATCAGATTCACATACGCTTGGAAACAGAGCACCATTCCGACAAATAATCCAGAAAGGAGGATAATCGGTAACGATAAAATTCCTAATTGATAAATTTGGCGCACTAATAGGAAGGGTTTTTTGAAAATATACCAAGAGTTAAGAAGAATATTTACCAATAATCTCGCAACTTCTCCCACATGCATGAGTATTTCACGAGTTTTCTCTCCCGTTGCAACAATCACATTACTCAAAACAAAACCTCCTCTAATGGTTTAGTCGGAATATGAAATGGCACCGGTCCATCAGCATTTCCATTAATAAATTGCTGCACCCATTCATCTTCATGATGACGTATCTCTTCCGGCGTACCTTGAGCAATAATGCGCCCTTCCCCCAAAATACAGATGTTGTCTGAAATCGATAAAACTTCTTCCACATCGTGGGAAATAATCACACTTGTTATATTGAGCGCTTTATTCAAGTTTTGAATTAAACGAATCAAAACACCCATGGAAATAGGATCTTGTCCTGTGAAAGGCTCATCATACAGAAGAAGCTCAGGATCTAATGCAATCGCTCTTGCAAGCGCCGCTCTTCTTGCCTGTCCGCCGGATAACTGTGATGGATAGTAATCCTTCAGCGCTCTTAAACCCACCGATTGAAGCTTAATTAATACGAGCGTATTAATCATCGATTCATCAAGCTTTGTATGTTCTCTTAGAGCAAAAGCGACATTATCGTAAACGGTCATATCGGTAAACAGCGCGCCTGATTGGAACAGAACGCCCATCTTTGTACGAATCTCATAAAGTTTCTTCGTAGAGATTGCGCCAACATCTGCGCCCATCAATTCTACATTCCCAGATTGAGGAATAATTTGCCCGCTTAATAAGCGTAAAAGCGTTGTTTTACCAGAACCTGAAGGACCTAAAATCGTTGTGATTTTTCCTGCAGGAATTTTTAATGATAAATCCTTAAAAATTGTCCGCTCACCAAAAGATAAATGAATATCTTCTAATTTAATTATGCTTTCCCGCATGAATACTTATCCTCTAATCCTTGTATCCCTTCAATTGTAGGGCTCTTTTAGCGATATTAGTTATCCGCTTTTTTTAATAATCTAAACTTACCACTTATAAAGTCTTGCGGGTTTTCTTGCAGAAATACTCACAAAAATTCCTACAAGCGCTAAAAACACCGTGAAAATAGCAGTTAACATCGGAATACTAAGCCCCATAAATGTCCACTCTATAACGCTACAATCCCCGCCTCTCATCAGAATATCTTTCACAATTTGATAATCAAATACTTCCGTAATCGCTAAGGTCGTTTGTGTACAACCCAAGCTATCGTTATCGGGATTTAACTGAAGTAAGGCATGCTTTCCTGAAAAATAGAGCCCTAAAGCGCCGACCGCTAAAATTAGTATTGTGGAGATTGATGAAAAAAATCGAGAGCCTTGCCCGACAAAAATGGCACTCAACCAGAAGACAATCGTAAACAATACCATGACCCCACGCTGTAACATGCAATATGGGCATGGTTCTAATAATTGAATATCTTCTAAATAAAACTTCGCAAAAGCTAATGCTATGAGAGGCAAAAAGCCTAAGATAAAAAACAATCGACGTGGAGACATCTTCAGCACCCTTTTCACGGTTATAAGGATTAAATATCTTATCATGTTTTGTGGATAACTTCTTCAGATAAATCAGTTGTTATTGCCCTTTCAAAAAAGACATTAACTAAATGATCTATAACTATTTAGCCTGCCTTATTTTCACATCCCACATGATAAAATTTGATATCCCTCACGGCTTATCCACAAGTTATCCCAAGAATTAAAAAAGCCCGCATCGTTTAATGCAGGCTTTTCAAATATGGCGTCCCTACGGGGATTCGAACCCCGGTTGCCGCCGTGAAAGGGCAGTGTCCTAGGCCTCTAGACGATAGGGACTTAATGGTGGAGCTAGTCGGAATCGAACCGACGACCTCTTGCATGCCATGCAAGCGCTCTACCAACTGAGCTATAGCCCCAGACATGTTGTCTGAGGAGTTGTATAATAGAAAACTTCCATTTTTTTGTCAATCAATCATTTGCTTAATTTCAATACAAATTACACACAAAATTTTAATATTGGAAATACCGGCATTACCCTAAAAAACAACCATTTGTTATTTCACTCTAACTAATTGTAATTGCCTATTTTCAGGTTCGTAAGTCGAAAGACAAATATTCTATTAACTTCCTGATTTTATGTATCTACAACCGTAATTTCTATCTAATTTCTGAAAATCTATAAATCTACAAAGAAATTAATGCGGCAATAAAAAAGGAGAGATTCTAATATCTCTCCTTAAACAATAAGATTCATGCATCGAACTAATTTAATCTTGCTTTCTCTTTTTGTTCTTCAATTTCTTTACAATCGATGCAAAGTTCAGCTGTTGGACGCGCTTCTAAACGTCTTACTCCAATTTCGATTCCACAAGTATCGCAAAAACCGTAATCGTCTAAACCTAATCTACGAAGTGTCTTTTCAATTTTTGATAAAAGTTTTCTTTCACGATCCCTTGTTCTTAATTCAAGAGAGAACCCTTCTTCTTGAGTGGCTCTATCATTCGGATCTGGAAGGTTAAACGCTTCATCTTGCATATTGTTTACAGTTTTTTCACCTTCTTGAACTAATGCTTCACGCCAGCCTTCAAGTATAAACTTAAAGTGCTCACGTTGGGCTTCATTCATATACTCTTCGCCCTCTTTCATCTCATAAGGTTTGAAAGCACTAAACTCTTGATTACTCATTAAAATCCCCTCTCTGTTCTTCTTTTATCTCAAAATAAGAACTAGATGCCATACCAATAAAATATTACATTGATAGAATGTAAGCTCTTAATAAACATTAATGCTTACCATTTAATTTATTAAATAATATTTTTATACATTATTCAGTTAATCTAAAGATAGATTAGATTACATAATTTACCTATAAGAATAAAAAAATACAACCCCTTGCGCGCCTGTTTAATGCGCTTATTAGCACTTCTTAACAGATTCAAAGAGTTATATTATTAATTTTCTCATTAATTATAGGAGCAGAATATTACATTAACATTTCACAAAAAGATACTAATCATTAAAACAACATTCAAAACAATGAGCTAAGTCTACAATTCTTTATATTCTCCCTCATAAAGCTTTCCTTTCTTTTCTCCACTTTTAATATCATTGACATTTTGAGCTTCCGAAAAGGGGGATTGGGATGCTTGATTGTTCGCTTTATTCAGCTCTTCTTTAAATTGTTTACGAATTTTACGTGTTTTCCACCAGAAAAAGATTCCTAATACTGCTGTAATACCTAATCCGATCACTAAAATGGCTAATCCAAAGAAGGCTAGTAAGATTAAAGCCCCAATGCCGATAATGACCGCTAAAATTCGTTGCAATAACGATGCTGGTTTTCCATTGATATATAATTGTCTGCTCATCTATTTCTCCTACAATACTAAGATGATGGATTATCATTCTTAAGTCAGTATGTGAGTATTTCAAAATACTTCCTAAATTAGAAAGTGATTTTCTTAAAACTTTCTTAAGGATTTCTTAAAGCATCGATTATTCCATCATCTTACGAGATTAATCATTAATCCTTGAGAGATAACACGTCAAAGATCGTATATAAACCCGGCTTACTATTTTGAATACTCCACTCCACTGCTTTCAATGCGCCTTTGGCAAAAAGCGCTCTATCAAATGCCGTATGTTTAATGGTGATCTGCTCTTCAAGGCTTGTAAACGTCACTTCATGCTCACCAACAATCGAGCCCGCTCTGGTAGATGAAACACCGATTAAATTCCCTGTACGCGCCGTATTTCCAACGGTATAGGTTTCAAAATCCTGATCATTCGCTTCTTTTTTAACAGCTTGAATATCTTCAAGAAGCGTATTTGCCGTACCTGATGGGCTATCGACTTTAAAACGATGATGCTTTTCATGAAGATCAATATCAAAATCATCTCCAAGCGCTTTTGCCACAACCTTCACAATATAACGCTGAATTGCCGCACCAATACTCGTATTCGTCGCAATAATCACCGATGTTTTTGCAGCAAGCTCATCAATCTTTGGTTGAAGTTTTTCTTGATCCCAACCTGTTGTGCAGATAATTAAGGGTTTTGGATTTTGTAATGCGGCAGTTAACACAGATTCCACTAATTCTGCATTAGAGAAATCCACAACGACATCATTGCCGGCAAAAACTGCTTCTAAGCTCACTTTATCCGAGAGTTCTTTACTATAAGAAACGCCCAATGTTAATCCTGCTTTCTCAGTAATTTCCTGACTGAGGACCTGCCCCATTCGTCCGCTAATACCAATAATTCCAACGTTTTTACTCACGATCATTCCTTTTAGTATCATTTCAATAAAATAAACTAGATTTCATAGCCTACCTTACTTTTTTAAAAAAATGCAATATTTTTCATATCCCAATGATTTCACGATATCCCCGCGCGATTCACCGCTCTTATTGAAAAAATGCATCCACAAAAAAGACTTTGAAAATGATCTTTTCAAAGTCCACTCTAAATATATACATGTGTTATATACATACGTTCAAATACGCTTATTCATTCACTATTTACTATGAATCTTTTTCCACAATCGACGTATCATCTTTAACGACTATTTAAATCTCCCTAAACAGATTCCCCTCGGCGATTATAGAGAGGATTAAGCGATTAAATACTCTTTCTCATGGCGATAAGCACCTAATGATTCAATCGCTTCAATTCGCTCTTCAATGGTAGTTTTTGGAAATTCCAACATAAATTCCTGAATGCCGTACTTTTGCGATAACGCACGGAGATCTCGGCTTACTGACTCCGCCGTGCCGGCAATCACTTGTACTGCGTGTTTTTCAATTTGGTAATCTTTTCGCCCTAACTGCTTCGCAAATTCTTCTGCCGATTCATGAGAAGGAAGCGAATAGGTTCTATGATCTGAAAAATGAATTTTATAGGTGACGATACTTTTTGCTCGCTCTTTCGCCTTTTTCTCGCTCTCAGCAACTACCGCAGAAAGCGCTACCAACGGTACTTTTCCCTTTGTCGCCAAACTATACGCTTTGAGCGTTTCCCGAAGTTTCTGATCGCCACCATTCAGATGTCCCGCATAACTTAACTCCCAACCTAACTTCGCCGCAAATTGTGCGCTTTCAACACTTGCGCCTAAGAGAAACCCTTGCGCTTTATGCTTCACTTTCGGCGTTGCCGCAAGTCCCGAAAAATCGCCCTCTTTAATAGCGTTCCCGCCTAAAAACTGGCTCAACAATGTCGCTTTTTGATCAAAACTAAAACGAGATTCTTCCGAGAATTCTGCCTGAAGTGCTTTCGTTGATGCCGGCAATCCTCCCGGCGTTTTACCAACCCCAAGATCCACCCGATTCGGCGCAAGCGCCGCTAAGACATTAAACAATTCCGCCACTTTATAAGGATTGTAATGTTGCAACATCACGCCACCTGAACCAATACGAATCTGCTTCGTTGCTGCCAACAGATACGCTACCAAAACCTCAGGAGAGCTTGAAGCAAAGCGGTCTGAATGATGATGCTCAGCAACCCAAAATCGTTTAAATCCTGATTTTTCGGCAGTTTGTGCCAGTCTTACCGTATTCGCTAATGCTTCTTCAGCGGAACCATATTCTTTCAACGGACTTTTATCCAATACGCTTAATTCATAAACCATAATGTGTTTTCTCCAGTGTTCTTTATTTCTGTTCTGATATCTCTATTTTTCATATTTCAATATCATTGTTGGTTTTAATCTCTTAGAGCCGATTTGCGGCGGGAGGGAATGTTTGCATGCTTCTGGTAATCCCTCGCCCGCAGTGGAAGGCTTTCGTTTTGAGTTTTCCTTCTGATTCCGCAATCACTTCTTAACCAGCAATGAGTTCGATATTTCGGTGTGAAATATCCTTTGTGAAAGGCAGTTTTCGAAGGGCTTCAAAATCATCGTTAAGATCAAATAGATTCTGATAGCCATGCTTCAGATAGAGCGCAACGGCTTCGGGTTGCCTAAACCCTGTGGTTAAATAGAGTTTTTGATAGCCTTGTCTTATCGCTTGAGTTTCAAGTTCCACTAAAATCTTAGCTGCCAATCCTTGCCGGCGATGATTCGCACTTGTCCAAATTCGTTTCAGTTCTGCGGTATTGTCATCATAGAATTTAAAACCGCCGCCGCCGATGGTTTCTCCATCTCGCACCAACAACACAAAATTCCCTAAAGGTGGTGCAAAATCTGATGCCGGATAGCGATCCATTTCGGCGATAGCACCTTCTTGTTTATAAAAATCTCCATAACGGCGATCGTATTCCTCCGTTAAAGCATCTCGCAATGGTTTCGCTCTGGGATCATCTATTGAGGTATAAATAAATTCATCACTCATGGTTTTAGTCCTTTTATTCTCTTCTTCTTAATGCTTTCTTAAGCTCATTCTTTGAGTTATCTCTTATTCTTATGGCTATCTTATATTTATGGTGCATCTAAATAGCGCTCTACAATTCCTGCCCATAATGCCGCTGCCGGAATAATCGCTTCATCATTAAAATCATACTTTGGGTTATGTAGCGCTGCGCTATCGCCGTTCCCTACAAATAAGAAAGCACCCTCTTTTTCCTCTAATAGAAAAGAGAAATCTTCACTTGCCGTTCTTGCCGAGAAATTGGCTTCAATGTTCTCTGCGCCCAACGTTTGGAGCGCCGTTCGATATGCAAACTGAAGCGGTTCTTGATGATTCTCAACTGCCGCAAATCCTGCGGTTTCTTGAATCTCAGCTTTCGCACCAAAGCTTTCCGTGAGTGAAAACACTAACGTTCTTAAACGATCTTTCATCACACTTCTCACAGATTCTCGGTAAGCTCTTAACGTTAATTGCAATGTCACTTCATCTGGAATCACATTCGCAGCATTGCCACCTTGAATTGAACCGACCGTTAAAACTGCCATCTCTTTTGGGCTGACATTACGGGAAACAATGGTTTGTAAAGAGGTAATGAGATATGCCGCAATCGTCACAGGATCAATGCCGTTTTGAGGTTCTGCGCCGTGACTGCCTTTGCCTTTAATCTTGATTTTGAAAAAATCCACAGAAGCCATCGCCGCATCTTCTACAAATGCCACTTTTCCTACCGGCAATGCCGGCCAATTGTGTAAACCATAAATACGATCGATGGGGAATTTGGTAAATAAGCCCTCATCAATCATGCGCTTTGCGCCTAAGCCAATCTCTTCTGCCGGCTGAAAGATAAAACGCACCGTGCCATTAAAATCGCCGGCTTCCGCAAGCGCTTTTGCCGCCGCAAGCGCTACCGTAACATGCCCGTCATGCCCGCAAGCATGCATTACGCCGGGATTTTTACTGGCATACGCAAGTCCTGTTTCTTCCAAAATGGGAAGCGCATCCATATCTGCTCGAATGCCGATACTTTTATCGCTATCGCCTTTCTTCAAGCTTGCAACAATGCCGGTTTTCCCGATGTTTATGGCAACGTCATATCCCAAATTTCGCAAATAGTCGGCAATCAATTCGCTCGTTTGAATCTCTTTAAAAGCAAGTTCAGGATGTTGATGAATCTTATGTCGAATCGTTCTAAACTCCGCAATATCTCGTTCTAATACCTTCAAAATTGCCCGATGATTGTCGTTCTTTTCATGATTGCCGTGATTGTCATGATTGACGCGATTGTCGTTTAACGCCGTTGTCATTAATTCACTCCTTGGATTTTCAAGGAATGCCCAATGGTTTGGAATATCCGGCGATCAAAGGATTTGAACTCATCATTTTCCACAATTTCCGGCTGATTCGCGGCTGACCTTGTCACAAAGGGCGTAAACTCCTCCACAGCTTGCGCAATTCTCTGCAAAATATCAGGATTGATTAGCTCTTGGTTTTCAGAATAATCTTGTGAAGAAGCGTAAATCGCCGTTGGCAAACTATGCGCCATAAAAAAGCCCAAAAGTGGTCTGAGTTGATGTTCTACCACAAGCGCATGACGATTTCCGCCGCCCGTTGCGGCAAGAAGTACCGGCTTTCCATATAAAATATCGGGATCTAATAGATCAATAAAATGTTTAAAAAGCCCAGGATAACTACCTTTATACACCGGCGTTCCGATAATTAACGCATCGGCATCCGCAATTTGGTCAATCACTTTTTGCGCGGAGACTTCCAAATCATTGACGCTTTTCGCAAGCCCCAAAGATGCGCCTAAGTCCGCCATATCATATTGAAAGAGAGAGAAATAATGTTTTTCTACCGCACGATTGGCAATCGCATTAATTAATCCGCCGGTTTTCGAAGCATCGCCGTAACTGCCAGATAATGTCACTAATTTTGTCATAATATTCTCCTTAATCTCGATAACGGTTCTGCACTACCGGCAAACCTAAGTTTTCTCGAAGGGTTGTTGCCGGCAATATCGGATCGAAATAGCCTCTTTCCGTTAAGCGAGGCAAAATATAATTTTTAAAATCGTCAAAACCTTGTGATGACACGGCGAATGAGAGGATAAAACCATCCGACGCGCCTTCATTCACCCAGGTGATTAAACGATCGGTGATTTGATCTGCCGTTCCGATAAATGCACTTCTGCGAGTGGTTTCATTGAGGGCGACTTCTCGAAGCGTTAAATCTTTCTCTTTGGATTCTCGTTTAATGCGATCCGTTGTAGAGCGGAAACTGTTTTCGCCAATTGTGCCAAGCTCTGGGAAGGGTTCATCTAAGGGATATTGCCCAAAATCATGATGATCAAAATAACGCCCTAAATACGCAAGCGCATCTTCAATATCCACAAGATCACGAATCGCGAGATATTTCGCTTCAGCTTCCGCTTCTGTTTCGCCGATAATCGGACTAATGCCTTGGAATACTTTAATATCTTCCGGCGATCTACCATGTGCTTCTGCTTTCGCTTTCACTTTGGCGTAATACGCTTTTGCTTCTTCTAAATGCGGGATATTACTAAAGATCGCTTCGGCATATTGTGAGGCAAAATCCACGCCGGAATCTGATGCGCCGGCTTGGAAAATCACAGGTTCTCCTTGCTTGGATCTTTGAATATTAAGCGGTCCTTCTACATTGAAAAACTCGCCTTTAAAATTCACACGATGCAATTTTGTCGCATCAATAAATTGTCCTGTTTCTCGATTACGAACAAACGCATCTTCTTCCCAAGAGGACCATAATCCTTGTACCACTTGAATATATTCATCGGCAATCTTGTAACGTAAACTATGCTCCGGATGTGCTCTGCCGTAGTTTTTCGCTGTGCCTTCTAACGGCGTTGTCACAATATTCCAAGCCGCTCTTCCGCCACTTAATAGATCTAAAGAAGCAAACTGACGTGCAATCGTAAAAGGATCGCTATAAGAGGTAGAAACCGTACCGCCCAATCCTATTTTAGAAGTGTGCGCAGAAAGCATCGAAAGAAGGGTTAATGGTTCAAAGCGATTGAGAAAATGCGGCATTGATTTCTCGTTGATATAGAGCCCATCTGCTACAAATAGAAATGCAATGCCGGCATTTTCCGCTTCTTTTGCCAGGCGAATGTTATATTCCACATTCACGCTCGCATCTGAAAGTGATGCAGGATGGCGCCATGAATTAATATGCCCACCGGCACCATTTAACATTACGCCAAAATTAATTTTCTTCTCGCTCATTGTCTCTTTCCCCTTCTTTTTTAGGCGCAGAATCCCCCGCTCCTAAAGTTCATTGTCTTTAAAAGTATCTTTGGTTTATGGTGTGAAATTCGTTTTAAAAAATATTTTTAAAAGTGTTTTTAAAACATGTTATTGCATTACAAAAGCTGATTCATGGCTGGGTCGAATGCTTGCATTCCTCTAGAAATCCCGTGCCAGCAAGATGAGTTCTTAGTCATGAATGGTCGCTCACAAATCTTATCTACTGCCACTTCTCTATTACAGCGAATCTATTAATGAAGATTCCTTATTCAAGTGGCAATCCCGGTGGATTCGTTTCGGAAATCTCCAAAGCTTCTTCGCCTAAATGCCAACGATCTAAAATATTTTGATACGCGCCATCTTCAATTAACGTATTAATGGCAAATGTAATCGGCGCTGCTAATCCGCTATCTTTACGAGTGACAACGGCGACATCAGATCGATCTGGCCAACCGGCACTCAAAGTACCGACTGAATGAATATTGCCATCTCTTGCAGCAAAATAAATAAGCCTAGCATTGGGTTGTACTGTCACATCCGCTCGGCCTGCTTGTAATGCTAGAAGAGTCGTTGCACCATCATCATAGTATTGCAACTCTATAGGCTTTAAGTTTGCAGCAACAAGCTCATCGCTCCAGCGAAGTAAAATACGCTCCTGATTGGTGCCGGCTCCGACAATAATTCTTAAACCTTCCGCATCTTTAGGTGTTTCTATCTTCTGAATATCACTGCCATTTTTCACATAAAAGCCATGTAATCCTTCACGATAGGTGGAGAAATCAAACTTCTGCTTTCGAGCTTCCGTCACGCCGATATTTGCCAAAACGGCGTCATACTTCCGGCTTGAAAGCCCTAAAGACCAATCAATCCACGGAATCGACACAAGCTCTAATTCTAATCCTAAACTCTCGGCAATGGCCGATGCAAAATCAGGATCCGCGCCTATCGGAGTTTGTGCATCGGATGCATAAAAGGTAATGGGCGGATCGCTCGGCGCTACGGCAATTGTGAGTTTTCCTTTTGTGACGAATGGGTAGTTTTCTGGAATTAAGGCAATGGCTTCTGCATTTTTATCCACATGAATTCGCCCTTTTTGTTCGGCAGAAATATCGTAAATTTCTTTCTCTTGTGCCTGCGCCATTCCTACTGAAAGTGCTAACACGGAATACGATACCATTCGTAAAAGTGGTTGCAGTAATGATACGGATTGAAAGCGCTGTAATTGAAATCTTGATAAATAACTCATGTAATCTCCTTTTCAGATATTCGAATCAGTACTTTTAATATTTCCTTACTGAATACTTCATGACTGATTTTTATGATGAATATTGATGATCCATGAGAAAGAATGCGGTATTTCCTCTGTTATTTCCTATAAAGGATCGCACCTGATTTAATGTCAGTCACACTCATTCTTCCTCGAATCTTCTTACTGCTTAGTGGTAAAATACCGGCATTATTACGGCAATCCTGGGGGATTAATCACAGATTCTTCGACAGCTTCAGTTTCTAATGCCCAACGTTCTAAAATCTCTAAATAAAGGCCACTTTCAACAAAATCATTAATAATATTGGAAACAGGTTCTACTAACTCAGAGCCCTTTGGAAATGCTACCGCAATTTCTGCCGTTAATGGCCAACCACCGTTTACAGTTCCTACATGCTTCGTTTTATTCGTTGTTGCCGATAGGTACGCATGTAGAGAATTCACACCGAAAATTGCATCTGCTCGACCGCTTTCAATCGCAATCACTTGCAAGCCTTTATCTTCATAATATTGCACTTCAATGGGCTCTAATCCTGCTTCGACATTTAGACGATCCCACTCTAATAAAATCTTCTCTTGGTTCGTTCCAGAATCTGTAATGACCTTTAATCCGGCAACGTCTTTCGGTTCTTTTACTTCTGTAATTGCGCTATTTTTACTGACATAAATGCCGATATCATCTTTACGATAAGTGGCAAAATCATACTTTTTCTTACGATCTTCCGTCACCGTTACATTAGAAATCACGGCATCAAACTTCCCGCTTGAAAGTCCTAACGGCCAATCTGCCCACGCAATACTAATCACATCGAGTTCTTTACCCATAGAATCGGCAATTGCGAGCGCAAAATCCATATCAAAACCGATAATTGTTTTCGCATCAATGGCAAAATCATGAAGCGGTAATGTGGAAGAAGTCGTCATTCCTACCGTGAAATATCCATCCTTCACAAATTTAGCATCCTTCACTTCATTGGCGCGAATATCACTAAACTCGGCTCTAGGTCTAGCTTCCTGTTCAATACTGAGATCAATCTCCGCACCGACAGAAAATGTACTCAGCGTTGTGCCTAGTAAAATTCCAGCAATGCCCTGAAGCCATTTATGATTATTTTTTTTCATAAGATCTCTTTCCCCTAATCCGAATAGCTCGGTATTTTTTGTCTAATATTGTGATTTACTTCTGTTGTCCATTATTTTTATTGACTGCTTTTTTTATTGACTGCTTTTTTATTCACTACTCTTTATGTACTGCTTTTATGTACTACTTTTTCATCATTTCTCAAATGATCTTCCTTGGCATCATTCAATTTTTTGTTACAAAACCTTCTGTAAAAAATCTTTCGTTCTTTCGTGTTGCGGATGATTAAACACCGCATCTGGTGTCCCTTTCTCGACAATTTTCCCAGCTTCCATGAAGATAATCGTATCGGCAACTTCGTACGCAAAGCCCATTTCGTGCGTGACCACCACCATTGTGACGCCGGTTTGTGCAAGTTCTTGGATAATATCGAGCACTTCGCCCACTAATTCCGGATCTAATGCCGAAGTAGGTTCATCAAATAAGATCACTTTTGGTTTCAGTGCCAGCGCTCTTGCAATGGCAACGCGTTGCTGTTGTCCGCCCGATAATTGGCGTGGATAGCTTTGTGCTTTATCTAATAATCCCACTCTTGCTAATAATTCAAAGGCGCTTTTTGTCGCTTCTTCATAGCTTGCACCGCGCACTTTGATCGGCGCTTCAATGATATTTTCAAGAACTGTCATGTGTGGAAACAGATTGAAGTTTTGGAAAACCATCGCAATATCTGTACGCTGTTTCAGAATGTTTTTCTCTTTCAATTCATAAAGCACATTGCCCTGTTTTTCATAGCCAATGAGATTGCCATCTACGGCAATAAAGCCTTCATCGACACTTTCTAAATGATTAATGGTGCGAAGTAATGTAGATTTCCCTGAACCTGATGGTCCTAAAATCGCCGTCACACTGCCTTTTGGTACATATAAACTAATGTCATCAAGCACTTTGTTATGACCAAAACTTTTAGAAACATTGTCGATTTTAATATCGGCGCCAGAAATAATATTGAAATGAGATACCGCGCTATTTTGAATCGTTGCGACTTCTTGTTGAAACTCTGCATAGAGCTTTGCAGAATCTGGACGACCTAAAATCGATTCCACTGCTCTTTTAATATGGCGTTGAAATGGCAGCGATACGGTATTTCGAACGGCGCCACGAGAATAGTAACGCTCGATATAATGTTGGATAATGGATAACACCGTTACAATCACTAAATACCAAGCCGTTGCCACCATTAAGAGCGGAATCACTTCTAAGTTACGGCGATAAATCACTTGAACCGTATAGAAAAGCTCCGGCAATGCCAATACGTAAACCATCGATGTTCCCTTCGCTAAACCGATAATCTCATTAAATCCCGTTGGCAAAATAGATCTCATCGCTTGCGGCAATACAATTCGAAGGGATTGTGTTCTCTTGGAAAGACCGAGTGCTGCAGCTGCTTCATGCTGACCATGATCTACCGATAAAATTCCGCCTCGTACAATCTCCGCAAAAAATGCCGATTGATTAAGTGTTAAACCAATAATCGCCGCCGCAAAAGGCGTTAAAAGTGAAACCATCGGATAATCAATCCACGCCGTGCCGGTGATTGGGTTACTGATGCGAACGCTTTCATAAAGATAGCCAATATTATTTAATAACAGAAGCAACACAATGAGCGGAATTGCACGCATTAACCAAATATAGGACCAAGATAATCCTGATAATACCGGAGATTTAGAAACTCTCGCTAATGCTAATAATGTTCCTAAAATAGATCCTAATACTGCGCCAATAATCGTTAATAAAATCGTTCTACTTAATCCGACAAGCACCGGTTCTGATAAAAACCACTGCCCGAAAATATCCCAACCCCATTTTGGATTGGTAAATACAGAATAGAGAATGAGCGCAATCAAAATCGTGGCAAATGCCGTGCCAATATTTCGCATCGGATAACGAGCCGGCACAACACGATAATTTTCATATCCATGATTCGTTTGTGGCTGGTGATTTTCCAGCACATCCAATTTTAACTCTCTCGATATAGACATAGATCTTCCCTTCTCAATTCATCCATATTTATTGGCAACTGACAAAGTGAAACCGACGGATTTTTTTAAAGGTATCAATCTGCAAAATGCGAATTGCTACCTGAAATCCCCTTCACTCTTTCATCGTCCTTTATTGTATAAAGCTTATTTTACGAGGTTAAATATAATATATACCAAACATATATGTAATATAAACAAGCTATGATTCATTTAAGCACATCTTTACAAAAAGTAAAATAAAATCGAATAAATCCTAAAGAGTTTTATCAATAATGATTTACTGATAAAAATCTCAGAATGCTTGAATCATTGATGAAATGAAGATGATCGAAAAACATACGGAAATGGTTTATAGGTAAGAAATTTTTTGAAGTTTTCGCAAAAAATCATCAAATAAATCTAAAAAAAGAGAATCAAATACTTTAGAAGTGCATCAGAAATGCTTTAAAAGTTCTTTAAAAATTCTTTAGCATTTCGAAAAAATACATCATCACGTCCAATGTCTATTGGCAGGATGATTATTACCGGCATAAAAAAACCCGCCTAAGCGGGTTTCTTGATCTGTTATTGTTTAAACGCTATTTCAGAAAATCATTTATCAGTCTTTATTTTACGATAATGCGATCTACTTCAATATCTGCATTTCGTCTTCTATGAGTATCCACTTCACCATAAATGACAACTGTGTTTTGCGGACTAACCTCTACACCATTCCAAATATCTCGCTTAATTTTCAACTCAATCGTACCGGTTGCATCTTTGAATAGATATTTTTTGCCACCAATATGTGATTCGATATTTCCTTCAAGCGAAACGATCGTATCATCTTTCAGTTGTAATGCTTCTTGTACCGTCACGAGATTATCTGCCGCAACACTTGGACCTGTAAATTGAGCAAAAGCAATGGATGAACCAAAAATAAGAGCGGTCATTAATGTTAATTTTTTCATATTTATTCCCTAGAGCAATTTTAATGAGGACTTCTACTTCGCTTTCTAAGTGGGTATTAAACTATAAAAAACTTAAGTAAATCTTAAGAGAATTATTAATATTGAATAAATATGGGTGAATTACAGATTCACTCTTTTTGTAGGATTGCTATCACTCGTAATTCTTGGTGGAACAGCATATCCAAGGCAATTTCGCGTACACCTAGCTCAACAAATGTGTAAGAAAAGATATCCGGAACAGCTCCTAATTCTATCGTTTCTTTCTCTATCTTCACTTTATCCAAAATCTCTTCACAAACTTTCAGAGAAATATTAAGGTCAGAATCTTGACCCGGAATACATGATGAAAATAAGGAGATTTTGTCTAAAAATTTATCATGAAAGTGATCATAAAAAAGTCCTCTAACCCGCTTCTCTAAAGAGGCGATCACTCGTTCTTGACTTAATTCATGTCGATCAACTTCTTTAACAATGCTTTTATTCAATATTGAGATTAAAGGCATTTCTCGTTTACCCATACTCATTAAAACACTACTAGCAAGATGCTCATCATCGAGCACCTTATCATGGTTATGTTCTATACAAGATGGTACATAAACCATGCTATTTCGATAATCTTCAACTTTATCGAATAATCCCTGTTCACTAAAAAACAGATGTCTTGGTAACATATATTCTGAAATTGCAGCTACTTGATGACACATATAACAAGTTTCATTGTTCATTCTCAATATCCTATATTTGATAATATAACCGAGATAAGACTTTTCATGATTTTACATTTATTGTTAGTATAAAGATATATGCCACTGATTCATTACGATGATTGCATATATGTTTACGATATTTTATATTTCCAACCTTTTATTAGCAAAAAATTTATTCAATATCACGAAACTCATCTCCTCAAAACCCTATTATCGCCACAACAAAGATATATAAAATCCATTTCAAGGATCTCTTAGCATGAACTTCTTCAAATCTATTTGGTATTTTTTCGGAAAGTATCAAACACCAGGCATAAGAATCTTACACATCCTCACGTTGCTCATGGTGATCAATCAAATCATCGTCAGCAATTAGGATGCAGGGCACTAACGATCTAACGATTCCAAAATTCAGTGATACATATATTTTCACATGGATTCATATCATCGAAGGATTGAAATATTTTTACCCATATCTCTGGGGAAATTTTTCACAAATTTAATAGTGATATCAAACAACTCTTAAAAAGACATCTACCAGATAGCTCTCCCGAGGGACTTTCCCCTGCGGTTCAAGGATTAGGATTAGGATTAGGGGCATTATTCCTTGTCATCTTCTCTGGATTAATATGGTTTGGTCTTTGGTCTCAAGGATCCTCACTTGCTCCTGAGGCCAAAAACATTCACAAATCTCTCACGCTTCTCATAGAACTCTATCTCTATGGACATGGAGGTTTAGGAATTCTACATTTTATTTTTTGGTATAAAAATAAGAATGCCACAAAGCCCAAACAGTAACTGTTTGTGATTGTTAATCCTCATACCTAAAATTACAAAATACCTATCTCTATCAAAGATTCCATCACATCTCAGACGTAAAAAACCCTTAGCTAAAAAGCTAAGGGTTTATCATATTTGGCGGAAAAGGAGAGATTAGATCTATCATTGAGTAGCATTGGTATGACTATCTTTTATAAGCATCATCAATATATTTACCAACAAACTTACCAACAATAATAAAAGTAGCTCTTAATTTATACTGAATAAACGGAAGCTATTTATTCCAAAGTCATAGCTCTTTTTTTATCTTGAAACTTATCATACACATCTAAATGAAAGAGAGATAATGCTTCTATTTCCCCCATTGGAATAACTATTCTGAACTGTTGGATTGTGAGAGGACCATTACCAGACCACATCCCCATCTCATTATATATCTTAGAATAATCATGCTCTTTATAAAAAGTTAGTGTTTCTTTCTCTCGATATCCCGATATAAATGGCACTAGTACTAGGTCGCTAGTATCTCCACTCTCGAAGCGCACTCCATCGACTACACCTATGTATACCTTTCTCGACTTCAACGTCACAAAAAGAAGTACTCCGTTCTTCATATTATCTAATGATTCAAGAATGATGGCTTCTACAGCATTGCTTTCAGCAATCTTTCTAAATCCTTTTATTCGATTTTCAGGTTTTTTATAATATTCTCGCAACCCTTCGCTTTCCATCTTGGAGATCATCAGAGTTATTATGCCCCAAATAATAAAAGGCACTCTCAACTCTAAGAATGTCTGCCCCATAAGCCAATATGCAAAGCTAAAAGGTTCATACCAACCAAAAGCATATGTCAGTAAGTTCAGCAAGAACATAAGAATATAGATAGAGCTAATGATTATTACGGAAATTATCCCGCCTTTAAGAACGAATTCCGCCCCTTTAACAGCTACTAAAAAATAGGAATTCCATCCAATAGATTTCTTTAGTTTATATTTTGAAGGTAAGTCGGCATCAACATACATGTAGCCACACACAAGCATAAATATTACGAAAATAGCCCACATAATTTAGACTATTTCGCTTCTTTCATGCTTTGTAGCTTTTCAATATTTTGGGAAAGCGCTTCTTGAACTACCTTACTCTTATAATTTAAAGAGATGGAGCCATCCGCACCAACACTAAACGTATCATCAGACTTAATATCTTTCGAATATTGAGGATATTGAACAGGAAACAAACGATAATAAGTTTTTCTCATTAAAGATCTCATACTTTTTCCCTCCCCATAAAATTTAATGTTTTCGTATTTCTACGTATTTCTACGTATTTCTACGCATTATATTATCGGCAACAGTTACAAAAGTAAAACTATTCTGTATTTATAAAATACAACACTCCTTGTCTATTCTCCTCATTTTTCATCTAACGCAGGCAATTTTCTTACAACCCTCCCCCCGGCCTTTTGTGCTTTGCAATTCTCTGATCAACAATCACATTAACTTCCCTTTTTAGCTTTGATGATAGTTGTCCGGCATTCGTTTCGACCGATCCATCTTCGGTATTCACGATCACCTCGATGTTAATTGGCTCGCTCTTTTGTGGCTGATTCTGCAATTTGGAGAAGCTCGGAGCACCGCTAACTAATCCTCCACTCGCATAACCTCGCCCCATCTTTGCTGTATTGTGTAATCGATTTAAGTAATCAACGCCGAGATTTTGAGTTGCCTCTTTACTGAAAACGAACTCATTTTTGTGAACAATACCTGCTTCTTGATACTTTCCACCTGGTCCTGTAAAACCACCATCATAGAAAGATCCTTTTGGAAGTATCCCTGTATCTCTTACTGGTGCCGGGCTTCCTGTTCTACCAAGTCCGGGAAAGAAACTCATTATAGTATTCATCATCGCCATGCGAATCATCATCCTAGATAGATCCTTTAATATGGATGCCGTCATGTCGCCAAAGCTCGCTTTCCCTGTAGTAGCAAAGTCAAACAGAAAATCTTCCATGTGACCTAGTACGTCGGTTGTAGCATTAGCAAACTGATCTCTCATATTTCCAACACTATCAGTATAGTTTCTCATTCCCTGAGTTACACCTTGCCCGATACTATTCTCTTGCTCAATTCTCTTCTTTTGAAGAACTCCGTAAAGCTCAAGATACTTTTGGATCTCTTCATTGAGTAGAGCAATATTTTCTTCACTCATACCAATGGAAAGCAATTTAGCCCGATTCTCTAACTCACGCGCATATCTCATCGCATCTATTTGCTCTTTGGATCTGCCCATTAAAGTGAGCTCAAACTCCATATCTTCCAAGCGCTGATCATAATCAGAGCCAAGCTTTAATATCTCATTAATCTGCTTTTGCGCGTCTAACTCTTCCGCTTTCATTAAGAGGATTTGCTTTTGAGCATCAGATAACTTTGAAAGAACACTCGATTGCGATTGTAGCTCGTGAGTTAATGAGGATGCCGCATTGTATTGACTTTCATATCCTGTCGCAGATAATTGGGCATTCAGGCTAATAAGCTTTGCTGTTTCATCTGAAAGGCTCGATAGTTTCTTGGTATAGGCACTAACAAGATCTAAACCACCGGTACCGCCTCTCCCCCCTCCTGAGTTGCCACCACCTCCTGAAAAAGAAATCTCTTCATCTTCCTTTAACCGATTATCTCTTCTATTTTGCGCATACTCTCCAAAAAAAATTGATCCAAACGCATCGCCGATAGGATCGTTAGAGATTAATCCTTTAACCTCCTCCCAAGCCGAGCCCATGCCACTAACCAACATTTCCTTCATGCGATCTACATCGCCTTCGAACTGGGAAGCAAAGCTGAATCTCTCAAAATTTACTTCGAGATCGCCAAGTCCGGGAATATTGGATAATCCCGAAACCAAACCCTCAAGCAATATCTGTATGCCATTAATAGCAAGCTCAAATGGGCTCAATAGGTAATAAGCAATTGTCTTACCTGTAACTAGCATGAACTCGGCAAAGTTGTTAAAGACTCCAACCGTTAAATTAATGGCCGCAGTAAAAGCATTAATGATTATGTTTGCCGGCATTCGTGCCACTTTCGCAATAGCCATAAACACATCGGTAAATGTCAGTTCAAATCCCCCGATACTGCCGGTAATACTCTCATACAGCGTGCTGAATGTTGTACTAATCGCATTCCATCCGGCAATGGCCGTTTCTTTAATATAATCAAATGCGCCACCAACGACATCGCCAAGCGTTAGCCCTAGCTCTTGATTAAGCACAATCTCATTTCTAAAGTGATAAAGCGCAGTTGTTGCGGCTGTTACACCTACGACAATTAATCCTATTGGGTTCGCAGCTAATGCCGCAGTAAAAGCTATGGCCGCCTTAGTAGCTGAGGCAAACATCGCTGTTAAGGCTACACCTGCCAAACCAACCGCCGGAATCAGTACAAATTCTAGGTTATCAGCGAGTAATACCACGCCTCCGGCAAGAGTTGCCATAATGCCGGTAGAGTTCAGCGCATAATCAGTCACTCTCATAATGCTGTTACGCATTACTTGAAATGATTGCCCCATAGTAATCTGCATACTTGAGGCATCTTTCTTAAGTTGCTCACTAGCATTGGTTAAAGCATTAAAGACAACCTCACTTGTGATCTTCCCCTCTGAGGATAATTTCTTAACCTCTCCACGAACAACGCCGAGTTCCTGAGCTACAAGATCAAGAAGAATAGGCGCGTTCTCCGCAATCGACCTAAACTCATCACCTTGTAAAACCCCCGACCCTAAAGCCTGAGATAGCTGTAAGAGCGCAGAAGCTTGCTCAGTAGCGTTCCTACCTCCAATTCGCATAGCGTTGTTCGTGGCTTCCGTAAACTTTAGGAAGTCTGCTTGGCTTTTTCCGGCATCCTGTAATGCTCTTGCTGTTCTTGTGTAGAGATTAGTTGTCGCTTCAAGACTTGCTACCGTCCTATTCGAAATAGAATAAAGCTCATTCTGTACAGCGCTCGCCTCTTCTATGCTAGAAGTCACAAATCTGATCTGCGAGCCTAAAGATGTCATTGTGTCAGCCATATTGACCACTTGTCTTACAAGCGCAAACGACACGTAACCAATAAAGGCTTTTTGTAGCGCACCTAAAGCAGTGGTAGCATTTTTGGCTTCTTGCTCCGTTTTCCCGATTGAAGCATTTACTGAATCATTAGACTTTACGAACCGCCCGTTACTATCCCTCAATCGCCCTTGAGAATCAGTATATGTTCCGGTTGCTTTTTCGAGCCTTTCAGCGGATTTGGTTAATTGATCTAAGCTGATCTTCGCCTTATCCGCACCATTAGACTGAACGTAGATATTCATGCCAATTTGTTCAACCATTCTTTTCCCCTGCCACTGCTCTTGTTAAAGCCAAATACTCATCATCAATAATCGTAAGTACATCTATCTCTATCGGGCTTGCCCGTATAAGCATAAGATCAAAATAAGCCCTCATCATTGGATGAGTAATAGGTTCTGCTTGGAAACCACTTGATCTAGTTCGAGAAAGATCCGTAAACCACTTCCATATGTGTATAAATTCAGGGAGAACTGTCGGAGGGTTTTCAAGTTCTGATAATAGCTTGCCGGTTGCTCGGGATGCCCTTTTTAAATGCTCGTACTTAGTTATCTTCCCGGACGAGGTTTTAAACTGAGGCTTATAATAAAACTCAAAAACAGAGCGAACAGACTCCCTTAAATCATCTACTCGCTCTTGTAAAAAAAAGTAGCGTCATTCGCCTTTGATAGCACTTGTGCTCGTAACCAAGCATGTTTAGTCATTAGTTCTTTAATCGTTTCAGGCGATGATTCAATTTCCTTCCCATCACCATCGGTAAACCCTTTGAAACTTACCAATACAGCACATGCTAGATCAATGTCATCTTTCACTGAATCCGCTAAATCAATACTCGACTTCCCTGTTCTCTGCAATTGCGCTTGGTGCGCTGCTGCCTTATTAGTGATTCTTGTAATCAAAGGAATGGCCACATTCGAATTACTGGATTTAATCCACAACTCTACACCCTCCATCGCCTCTCCGGAATCAGGAAAGACCGGAACAAATGCTGTTCCCTCTTCAAAGTTATCGCTACTGAATCTCGTAATATTTACCATTTCATACCCTCTCTAAATAACATGATCTAATCTCAAATAAGGATTAGATCAATAAAACAAAAAACCTTTAAATACATTGGTTTTATTATACATTTAGGGTAAATATAGGCAAAAATAAACAGCCTTATTTAACAACTAATTACCAACAAATAGACTTCTAGAACAATTATCGCTTTGAAACACGCGCAAATGTAATAGCATGGGATTATGTCGGCGCTATTTACTAATATGGAGATAACATGGGAATCAAAGCTCTTACAGCTACGGGTATAATTTTAGGATCATTGCTTGCTCACTCATTCGCAGACAGTGGTAGGTGGGATGAAAGGAAAAGCATATCCCCAATGGATGACTCGCCAACTGTCGTATTATCTCTAGAATCTTCGGATAGAATTGGTTCCGGATTTAAATCGGAGAAACCAACCTTAGTAATCAGATGCCAAGAAAACCAAACCACAGCCTATATAAATTGGCGAACCTTTATTTCCGTTACTGATACAGAAATAACTACTAGAATTGACAACGATCTTGCTCAATCGTCTCTTTGGAGCGTATCTTCAAACTACAAGGCGACCCTCTCGCCGAAATCGATTCCATTCATAAAGAGCATGATAAACAAAGAATCCCTCATTGTGCGCGTTACGCCATTTAATGATAATTCCTATACGGTAAAGTTTGATATTACAGGTCTAGACAATGCCATTAAGCTCGTGAGAGAAACTTGCGGTTGGTAGACGTAAAAAAAGGGCTTGTATGCCCTTTTATTCTTTAATGTACTGGTTCTTTTAGCTCGTACTGATCATCTTTATGAGATTGTTCCAATACCTGATTTCTAAGCCAATCATACTCAGTCATGAGCCGGCGCTTATTCTCTTCATTGAAAACTAACTCAGTACCGTATTCTATCAATCCCGTGAAGCCTTCCAATAAAGAGCATGCCAAGTCAATATCCTGCTCTCTTCGCTTATCCCAATCATAAACGTATTTCCCCGTTTCCCACGCCTTTTCTCGTGTCCATGTCACATCGGTATTGATTGCCTTAACAATCTCTTTCGCCGCTTCACAATTGACGGACTTCACATACAAGGTAATTTCATCAGCCACTTGCCCTGTTGGAAAAACAGGCGTGATTGGTCGTGCTAATTCAAATCGCTCATTGTTAAATCTTTCAATACTCATAGTATCCATTATCCTCATAAATCATGATTATTAAACTTTCAAAAAGTAGGCTATACGTTCGTAAAAACCTATCATTATTATACCAAATAACGACCTACCAAACACCTGACAAAGCATGTTAAATCAATACTTTTGAGGGTATTTTAAACAACTAAGAAAGAGGTCTATCGCTTTACCGACAGACGTTGGCGGGATATCCCGTTGACCTCTCTATTTTTCAATTATTATAATCCGTCAGTCGGAATTCCGACCGACCTAACTAGCTGTTTTTACACCGTTGCGCGTTTTAGCGCATTGCTATCCTGAATCAAAATCACCTGAAGAGTTATCTAATCTATTTGGATATCTATAGAAAGATACTTAATTTTTTGAGAGAGAGAACCACTCGTGAAATCATCTGAAATGTACCATGCTTTAGATGACCAAAAATCATTATCATATTCTGTATTTTGATCAAAGTATCCTTCAAGTTGAACATGGTCAACCCCTGCGGGTGCCAATTGAGTTTGTCCTATAATCGTTGTATAAAAACACTGCGCTATATCAGACACTATATTTTCATCAGAATCTCTAGCCTCAAAAGATATATCTATTTTATTTTGTTTTCTCAAAAACTTTTCATCAGGGGAAAAATACCAACTAACTTCATCAATCACAGGCTCGTAAACTCTTACTGACTTAATCTCTACACCTGTTAAACCATAATCCTCTGTTGATGCCACTATATTAGTATCACAATTAGATATAAGGTTTATATCAGGAATTTTTTTATTAACCCAGTAAGTTACCCCAAGATAGAAAACAACTATCAGCACCACAATCAAAACAGCCACTTTAAGAAACCATGATTTAAACATATTTATCCTTATCAAAACATCTAATATCGTCCCTGATTGTGTCGAAGAACTACAAAGCAAATTAAATAACCTAACCATCGTTGAGCCTTCGGCGAATAAGAACCGCTCTTTGGTCGTACTTGTACGGACAAAGACATATCTTGCCCCTTACCTGTTGTAAAACAGGTATACATTTAGTGTAAACTTCTTCACGAATGATTTAAAGAACAGTAATCAGATGATTTATTTCTTATTGAAATTAATCTCAACCAAATGTAATCAATATAGTATTAATCAAATAGGCATTTTTTTGATTTACATAAAATGTATGAGAAATGTATGAGAAATGTATGAAAAATGTATATTCGTCTCATTATTTTCCACCAATCCCTTTTGCATCCTTTTATGGGCTCTAAAAATTATTACTAAGTGGTATTTTGATCATTCTGTAACGTGTAAGGAAAGCCTCATTTAATGCGCGTGATTTACAGCAAATCCAACTTGCAAAGAATCCTTGCTAGTTCGAACCGATTGCGACAGAAGAGTTTTAAAAGAAATCAGATAAAAACCACTAAATAACTGATATTGTTCCGCTATGGGGTTCCCCATATCGAGTGCCAATCATCTGATAGTATTCCGATATCGTTAATAGATTGATTTTGTTCCGATACGGGATTTCCCGTCTTGGCTCTCTAACGTGTCCAATAACTCAATCAACAACCTCATTCATAGTTTAAAAACAGGAAAGGCGACTCCTCAAAAGTGGGGAGTCCTGATATACACCCAAAGTATCGATATGCAAATTTGCACATCACCCCTAAGCGCAGTAAAAAGCATGTGATTTTAACGCCCCCATTTTTGGGTTGGTTGAATATGATTTGGCTAGATAAATCAGCTCTTATTCCTAACGTGTCGAAAAACTCTAAAACACCGATTATTACGCCCTTTTTATAGACTCCAAAACTATCGGCCTAACGTGTGCATAAATTCAATTTACCGGCAAAAAATGCCCTCTCTTAACGTGTCCGAAAACTCAAGATTAACGCGCATTATTTTATTTTTGATGTCAGGTTTGTCAGATTCTAGCCAACCTTGCGCGTATCCAAATACATCAACACTTCAAGCCTAAAAGTGAACTCTTCCAATGCTGAACTATAAACCCTCACATTGTCGCTAATATTAAGGCGTTTAAAGACGTTTGCTATTGATTCGCCACCTTGCTGATTGCGAGTAACGACTTTCAATATATGCGCCCTTTCGGCACTCTTACCGCTTGAATTATTCATCATCGCTAAAATGGTGTTGGCATACTCCACTTCTCTATTTTTTGACACCAAACCTCTTGGCGTACTAGCAGTGAAGTTACCGCTATTCTTTGGCTCTCCAATTCGAGCAATCGCCGATCTTGTAGAAAACCCATGATCTCCTAACATCCAAAATCCCCAAGCCTCTAAGCAAATCTTGGCGTATTCGTAATCCATTCTCTTTTTAACCACAATCACTCCCTGATATTTGTTTTATAAAGCATTTTATCATTTTTAATAAGTGATTATGGGTTATGCGAGAACTTGATGATTCTAACGCCCACCATTGGTGGATGATCGATTATAACTAGATTAAAGAGTATATTCCGGCGCCTCAATATGGGATTTCCTATATCGGGATTAATGCTCTACTTCATTAATACGCGCATCTTGAACGCCAACAACAATCTGTACCGGTTGTGCGTTATGCTCTTCTACTTTCGGGCTTGGATTATTACTCCATTTATCAGGCTGTCTGTTTCGAAGCCAAAAGATCATTGCTGCGGAACTTGGTGGGCGATGCTTAATTGTTTTAATCACTTCAATCCTACCGTTAAACTCCTTAACGACTGATTCCTCGTAACTGAATCCAATAGCTGATCGATATAAAGCTTCTACCACCTCAGCATCAGCTAATGCCTTGCCACGTTTAAGCGCTTCGCTAAACTCAGGATAAGCGAGCTTCCACCTGTTGAGTGTCGATTCGCTAACACCAAAGAAGAAGGCTAGCTGTTTATCAATTAGCCCCAACAAAGAGAGTTTATAGGCATCTTCAACAAAGCTATCCCGGTATTTTGTTGGCCTACCTGTTTTGATTACGTCTGTCATATCCCTTTATGGACTCCCAAAACTATCAATCTACTCTTAGTATATCAGCCCATTTAGTCGTATAAGATGGAGATAGCTTCTCACGCTTCATGCTCCAATCCTTATCCTTTCCCTGTGCTGCCAAATTAATCACATGCCCATATCGTTTATTGATCTGATCAATTACGCCCATGAGCTTTAAACTTGCTTCCGTTTGAGATTCAGCAAATAGATCATCTTGCTCTACACCATCGGATAGTTCACGCAATATAATGCCCGTTTTGACGTACTTATGCCCCTCTACCCAAATAGATTCCAAGCAGGACAAAGCGTTTCTTACTATCTGCCTTGTATCATTGGTTGAAACATCAAGCTGACAAGAAGCTTCATTGTAATAAACACCGGGATTCTTAAATCGATTAGTATTCGTGAATACGGTTATATTTTTAACGGATAAACCATGCGCGCGTAATCTCTCAGAAGCGTTCTCGGCATAACTGGATACCGCTTGCCTCATTTCCTCTAAAGATGTTATCTCTTTACTAAATCCTCTTGAGAATACGATCTGTTGCCTTGTTGGATCTTCGAAAATTAGATCTTGGCACGATATGCCGTTTAATTCTTGTATGGTCCTCTCTAAAACCACAGAATAAGAACGCGCCATAATTGCCGGATCGCTACTACTGAGATCATATGCCGTGTTGATTCCTTGCTGATTTAATCGCTTAGTTAATCGCCTACCAACTCCCCAAACCTCATTGACCGGCGTAATGGATAATAGGCGTGTTTGCCTTTCCTTATCCGTTAAATCAACAACCCCACCGGTTTTTGGATACTTCTTTGCGGCATAGTTCGCCAACTTGGCCAACGTCTTAGTAGTTGAATAACCAACACAAACATCAATGCCAATATCCTGCTTTACTTTTCGCCGGATCTCTTTCGCCAACCCTTCCATTTGCTTTGGATTCATACCCGAAAAATCCACAAACGCTTCATCTATCGAATAGACTTCTATCTTTGGCACAATGGATCCAATCGTTCGCATTACTCGGCTTGATATATCCCCATAAAGCGTGTAATTCGAGGAGAACACCTCAACATTATTCTGCTCTAAAAAGCCTTTGATCTTAAAGAAGGGATCGCCCATCCTCACGCCTAAAGCCTTTGATTCCGCACTACGAGCAATTACACACCCGTCATTATTAGAAAGCACTACTATGGCTCGCCCTTTTAAATCAGGCCTGAATATCCTCTCGCAACTAGCAAAGAAGTTATTACAGTCTATTAATGCGAAATACTGACTCATATTATCGAAACATTCTGATCGAGTTAGTCACTACGCCAAATATCTCAAATTCATCATCAGGCTGAATTATGATAGGCGCGTACTCGTCATTTTCCGGCATTAATTGAAGCACCGGCGTTTTAATCAGGCGTTTAACAGTGAATTGCCCATTATAGGAAGCCACCACAATATCCTTATCCCTAACCTCAAGTGATTTATCAATAATCAAAACATCATCAGGATATATGCCGGCTTTTATCATTGAATAGCCAGTGGCTACCGCAAAGAATGTTGCCGCAGGATGTTTTATACATAATTCATTCAGATCTAATGTTTTCTCAACATAATCAGTTGCCGGCGATGGGAATCCGGCTTGGATCTTAGAGCTAAACAGTGGGATTGATTGTATTTTTAGTGGCTTATCCATAATATTATTATCCCTTTAGGTATTGAGAGAAGGTATCTAAGCGCGCCTTATAGGCTAATAATGAAGTCCTGCTGTGTAAAGGATCCAAATTACCGTCATAGAGGTACATTCTAATTAATGAATAACTAGCATTAATGGGTTTCTTTTCACCGATCATGTAATCAAAACTATGTTCCGATACATCAATTAAATATCCAATCTCATTAGGCTCCCATTTTTCAAATTCCACAATTGATCTGTAATGGCGATTTACTAAAAATACCATACTGTCCTCTTCCGATATTTCAATCGCATAAGGAAACTCATTATAAAATCTATCTTTTACTTGGTTATTATATTGAATTATATCTTGCGCGTACTCTTCTTCCTCAGTTATCGGGTTGAGATAAAATCGCCTTCTTTCCCTAAAGCTATCTAAATAACGATCCAATACTTCAATTAAGCCTTTTTTTGTTAGCATAAAATATTTCCTTACCTAATATTTTTAAACTTATTGTTGCAAAAAGAGCTGGTGCGTATGTCAGCTATGGCATACAAGCATGGTTTACCATGCCAGTGCCTTGCACCCAATGCTAGTTTAATACAGCCATTGATTCATCCTTTAAAACATCCTTTGAAGAAGCCTTGACACATACCTTGATGTCGACACTTTAAGTAACTGATTAAATATAGAAAGCTATATTTTACCCTCTATCATACTGACTTTTCTCCTCACCTTGCTTTTCATATCTTTAAGCCACTCGCCTGTAAGTTGAGTGTTAGCTCGATGCTTTAATCTATAAATCCCTTTTGCAACAGGATTTTCCATACGAACGGGCAAAGGTATACAAATCCCCCCTTGCTCTAAAACCTCCATCATCCCTTCGCCTAACACCATGTCCCCATCGTAATTATCATCAGGGTAATTTCTAGTAAGCAAATATTCTTTGCTCACCTCTTTTATTTGAGTTTCATGCGGTAAAACCCCGTCTATAGGAAAAAGAATCCCAGCATCATCGCTATCATCTTCAAAAAGATATACTGCTCTTTCTATCACTCCTATCTCTTCAGCTAGGATAAAGTAACGCCAAAATTCATGGCCATCATCCGGCGCTTCCTCGCATCCAATTAGATCCGTAAGTCCCATCTCAACAACTATTGGATTATCACTGTAGCTATCAAAGCGCTTCTTGCCATCACTTTCAAATAGATAAAAATTCCAGCTTCCCATTTTTTTGATAAATTCTTTACCATACCTAGCATAAATAACAGACGGATTGATGCCTCCGTGCTCAAGTAGGTTTTGGTGCTTATATAGCAGGATTACAAACCTCAATAACTCAACTTCCCTATATTCGATAATCCTTTCTATTACATTTGGAAACTCTTCTTTTGAATTTCGATAACAGAATCTCTCGAATAAACTATTGGGCAGCCAGATTAAAGATTTGTCCTCTGTTTCTTTAGTGTGAATCTGATATCTAGGCTTGGATCTAGGCTTGTCTGGATTTTTAGAGACATCAGTAATAATTCCATTCTCAATTAGAGTAGATATCGCCTTATCAGCCTTCTTCCACCGAATACCTGTATAAGTATAAACAGCAGTTGCAGACCATGAAGAGAACATACCTGTTCCGGCAGTCCCACAAGATATGACCAAATAACTAATGGCTTCATTAAATCCTAACTTACAGGCCAGATCGAACAATTCTTTAGATATCGCAAAGTACCCATTCACAATGGATTTATCTTTATTCATGATATAATAATTCTCGTAAAACGTGATTCTTGAAAGGGATCATATGAGGCGCGTAATGTTTCCAGCATCGCGCCTTTTTCTTATTATAACCGCTATCACTCTAATAGCACCTTGCCACCGTACCCCAATTATTGGAGCCCGTTTCTTGGTATCCCATTTTTTGATCTACGGCACCGTGTACTAATTTACCGTGTCCGGCTTTATCGGTTACGGTAAAAACACGTTCGGTAAAAGTTTAGTGTCCGATCAATTAGCGTAAGCACTTGGTAACACCACAATCCGCCATTGGCGTAACGTGTAAATACGATCATAAAAACTTAAGAAGAACGATATCGGCATTAATCCCCACATCCTGATAATCAGGACGCTACGAAAACTTCGTAGGCTCTGAAATTAACTCATCAGCTCTGTATGTAAGCTTTGTAACTAGTATCCGTGTCCTTGTTTTGAGGAGGCGGGTTTTCAGGTTCCTGATTTTCAGGACCAGGCTTTCCCCCTAAAAGTTTCACAGTGAAACTTATCAACCGACAAAATGTCCTTTGATCAACCGACAATTTGTCGCATGAGCAATAACGCGCCTATATCCTCATTTCCTATATCTACGTTTTAACGACATACGGCCATGTAGAGCTAGTGTGTTTATTCTTTCTTGTAATATTCTTACTTGTATTATTACCTTCAACGATTTCGTTGATACCCTCCCCATCTTTTTGTTGATAGGTATCAACAATTTCATTGATAGGTAGCCCAAATCAGGGAAAGCCTGATCAGGGTTTTCAGGATCAGGGAGTAGTGAATATTCTGCACCACCTCATATCGCCGTTTTGGGTATGTGACACGTTAAATCAACCGCCTCAAAAATAAGGGCGATAATCAAATACCTGATATTTAGAGAGATTTGGAGGACGGCTGAAATTTCAGCGGTCGGAATATCTTAATAAAAGATCAAGCCAAATTTGGATTGACTTCCAAACTCATTGCTATTACTGCCACTTCGATGACGGCTCAATTTTGAGCCATTGGAGTGTCCCAATAAAAGATTAGTCTAGATTTGGATTGACCTCTAAACCGACAACGGAGCATACAAATTTGTATTAACCTCAAAACCCATTGCCCTATCTATCATTTCGAGGACGGCACAAAATTGTGCAGCCGAATTTCCTTATTAATCGCATATAGCGAGTAAAAGATTTCTCCGCCAATCCTTGTTGTAATCTTGTTGCTGTCTACTAGAAGCGAATACCTTTACCGCTCAATCTTGAGCTGTCACATCGCCCTTTTGGCAACGTGATAGATCAACCAATCCAAACTTGGAGGCGTTAATCAAAAAAAGCGTTGAAGTATTCGAGCACTCAACGCTTTTGGATTGACCTAAGCAAAAGGAAATCAATCAATTTGAAAGATAAGTATATTGAAAACCAAGCAATATGTCACTTAATGGAGCGCTCTTATCTCCCACACCCTTAAAGCAAGGAAGCAGTTTTCAACAAATTTGTTGTAAAGTCTTTTCCCTCTGATCTACTCCCCCAATTTTGAGGTAAGTACCCACCTAATCCACTCAGCCGAAAAGACGGCTCAGTACAAATATGAGAAGTAAACTTTTACTTATCCCCGAACCAATACCGGTAACGCCTATTCCGAGGAAGGTACAAATTTGTACTCTCGAAAAGAACACTCCAATTTACCGAGCGCTCTACCCACTACTAAGCTGTTGCTTATAGTGAACTAATTGCGTTGAAGAAAGTCGGATACTTAACACTGCCCCCACATTTGGGGCGAGTGCTCATTTATCCACTAACCTGATATTTCAGGCGAGTATTTTAAATCTCCGCCAATGCCGGCATTAAATAACTCTCAAATTTGGCTTTTACGATCAATTCTCAATGAAATAGTCGTCTTTATCCATATATCGCCGTATTTCGCTTGGATTTTCGATCTAGTGTTAGGTTCAGAACTACCAATCAAGTGGCGATAACCCATCATCAAAGAAAGCAATTGAGAAACCGCCTCTGCCTGACTACACTACCGCTTCATAGATTATGAAAATAATGTATTTCACAAAAATATAAAATGGAGCTTTATATGAAAAAAGTAATCATGTTAGGTGCTGTAGCAATAGCTTTACTCACAGCTTGCGGAGAGGATGAAAGCAAGACCAATGAGCCAATAAGAATCACTGATCAAGGTACTGGCGCTGATGACACAATGCGAAAAATCGAAGCTAGAAAGCAAAAGCAACGAGAAGCCAAAGAACTCGCCGAACGTGACAAGCAGTTTGAGAAATTCCTAGAAGAATTAGAGAACTCCATGGAATAGATATGTAAATTAAGGAGCTACCACTCCTTTTTTTAATCTTGCTCATCATCAGTGATTATCCTTTCTGACAATCTCCTGACTTTTCAGGCGATCTCCCAACATTTCGGGAGATCTATTTTGTGCGAGCTTTTCTGTCAGAATGACCAAAATTGTATGGACACTATTAATCGGCTTCTTTCTTCTCTTTTTTAAACATTGAATGATCGTGTGAGTGGATTAAAACCCATAGGTATATGGCTTAATATATAAAGGTGTCCAGTTTTTGGACTACGGAATTGGTAAAAATAGCTATTACTGGGCTAGTTTCTGGACTACGGAACACCCTTTTTAAGATAGCGTAGTCCATTTTCTAGCCCAATGAGCTGATAGCGTAGTCCAGTTTTTAGACCGCAAAATTTAATATTAAGGCATAAAAAAGCGCCTGAATTGGCGCTCTAATGTTTCGGAGGATCTCGCCACCAATCAGGGGCGCGTGATGTCGGCTCGATATGTATCTTACTGAACCCATTTTCATCCAAACATTTATCAATTGGCACTGTCGTTAAAGCATATAATGCCGGTCTATTTCTATCGCCCTCTCTAGTTAATACTAAAAAACGCGCATCTAATAGCTCTTTTAAAGCTTTCCTTAGCGTGGCATTAGATACCCAACCATGAAGTTTATTCATAACGCTATAAGTAACACATAAATCACCATTATTTTTACCATCCCAATGAGCGCTTACATCATGATATAGCTTAACGGCAGAAGCCCCTAAACGCTGATATTCCTCACTAAAAATAACATCCCTACGAGATGGAAAAAAACCGCTGTTATTAATGCGTTCAGCAAATTTTAATCTTTTCTTTTTCTCTTTTTCTCTTTCTCTGCTTCTAGCGGTATAGCTCCCCATAACCCTACTCCTACAGGAAACTAAATGCGTTATTGTGTTTGAAATGATTGGTTATCTCGTATAACATTGTCATCAATCCTTTAGGTAAAAAAAGATAGGGAAAGATGGCCGTCTCTCCCTATTTTGCTTTTTGGGTTTAAGCGTGTTTCTGCCTGATTCGCGCTTTTTTAATGCTTACATTCTTCGTTTGACTTCGGTATCCAGTACCGCTTAACCCGGCTCTTTCTCCCAAAACGATTTGGCACTTTTTCCCATTCATCATGGATGATTTCTCCCTTTGCTCTTAACATGCTGATAGTCGTATTCAAGCAACTATCCCCTAAGCTCTGTGCTTCAAAGGTATTCAGGCTTCTTTCTCCTAAAATCCTTTTCATCATCTGCAATTTACCTTCTTGTGGCTTTTCCTGATTAATATCAGTCATTAACACCCTCCATTAATTTAATCTCTTCCCTTTAATTGGGCGGAATTGATACCCTTGTTGCTTTAACTCTGCTATTGCCTGATTGAGTGGCTTGTTCGCCTCACGATCTGCTCTTAACTTCTTCATTGCTTTACTATTCATGGTTATTTACCGCCTTATATTCGTAATATACTTCGCTAAAAAATTGGATATTCTCTAATCTGCCTTTGATTTCGCTTGGTTCAATTACACCGTTATTAATATCCCCAATCAACTGCTCCAACAGCTCACAGATCTCTTTTGGCAACTCCTCATAGTGCGAGTTACTTTTTTGCTCTACAGCCTCAAAGTTCTCTCCGGCATGCTCATGTAAATTCTCAAGGGCTTTCATTATTTCGCTATCCTCAAGACCGACATTCTTCGCCATTTCAATTAGATCAGTAACCGAACTAGCAACATCACAAGCAAAGATTTTGTAATCTTCAATCGTTGAATTATGCGCCTGTCTTTCAAGCCAAAATGACTTCAAACCTGTATTAACACCCATGCCCACCTCTCGTATATTCCCCTAAACCATTTGCCACTAAACGGCTAGAAACTTCTTCTACTCGCTCTACTGAATTGCTATAAAACCCATCTACCGCCAATCGCAATAATTCGACACCACCGCCAATCTCTTCATGACTCATTCGATCATGTAAACCTTTTCGAATAAGGCTCAATTGGTCGCTAACTAATCCAAGCCACTCTCTTACTTGCGTGCTGTTGTCATAGTCATCTTTTAGCTCGTTGGCTTTTTCACTTCCTGCTGTCATCAATCTAATTCCGTAAAAATACGCGCCCTTATGCGCGTTAAGGTTAATCAAAAAATACTAAACTTCATGCTCCAAGCCTTGTGGGCGTGAATCAAGCCACTCTAAAATCTCGCTCTTTCTCCATCTCGCTGATCTTCCGACTCTGATTGGCTTTGGTAAACCATCATTCTTAATTGCTCGATAAAGAGTTGAATCGCCCTTTACCCCCATTACTTCTAAAACCGTTTTTCGATCCCACATGATATGACGATCTTCTAAAACTACCTTTTCTTGCGTACTCATATTTTTCTTTCCTATTTCAGTTCTATCAAAATACACTGTTCAACGTGTTCAACATGACCAACTGTTGACAGAGTACATCAATAAAAATAGAATGGCAACCAATGAATAGAGTTAAAAACAACTAGGAGAGAGGGAAAGGTATGTCTAGTAACGATAAGAGCACATATATATTTGAAGACATTCAGCCTAAAGATGAAAGAATAGGCGCGCGCATCAAGACTCAATATCGGAATGCTCTCGACTTAATCGCTAGAGATAGGAGGACTAATATAAGCGAGGTATTAGAGTTAGCGATTCACAAGCTCGCTGAGTCATACACAATAGAGGGGAAAAGCGTTCTAGATTTAACAGATCACTCTTTCAATATATTTGAAAAGTTATTTTTTGGGTTAAGATTCAAGCCACTCCCACCACAACAAAACTTACTACAAGCAGAGTATGCAGATATTAGAAGAGAAATACTAAGCTATATGCCTGATAGTAGCCTTCCACAATCACTGCTTTCCCCTCAGGAATTATACGTGGTATCTGTTTTAGATGATCCAGAGCTAGATGGTGGTGGTGCGTGGTATTCTATTACCCCCTCAGCGCTACTGTATTTTACATACAAGGCTTGGCATATTGGAAAAAGTGTAGAGGAAGCTGTGGAGATACTTCGCTATTCAGATCACTTTGTTAGAGATGTGCTGTGGAAAAAATATACCGCCGATACTACGGATGAAGCTATACGGGAAAACATGGAAGAGGATGTTAATAACTTTCTTGAAGGATTACCGAGACAGCAATCTTTCAAGTAGTTGCTAACTTTCTTAGAGGTTAACACCCCAATCTATACGCCTTTTTTAATTCCCGCCACTCTCCCTCCAAGCTCATTCATCATCTTTACTCGCTCATCATAGAAAGTAGATCTCAAATAAGCGGCAGTCGTTTGATCTCCGCTTCCTTTGGCATGAGATAGCCCGGCTTTAATAACCGCTTCAGGATAGCCGGCTTCTTCTAAAATCGTTGCGGCTAATGCGCGTAATCCGTGAGCCGTACTATTCAGCCCTGATCTTCTTAAGCTAATTCTTGGCGTTTCTCGGTTTAAGTGAGTGCCGTAATCCATTCCCTCAAAAAGATATTTATCTCGAGTATTCATGCCTTTTATTTCCGGCAGTAGTGAGAGGAGAAAATCACTTAACGGGATTATATGATCTCGGCTTTTCTTCATCTTTTCAGCCGGTATACGCCACTGCTTCTTCTCGAGATCAATCTCGCTCCATTCAGCGCTAACCGTTTCAATTGGTCGTGTCATTGTGAGGAATTGCCAATATATAGCGAGGCGTGTTACTCCGGCGATTTCTCCATTCTCAAGCTTATCAATCAATAATGGCAACTCGTCAGGCTCAAGCGCATCAAAGTGCTTTTTATCTGCCTTCTTGAATGATTGAGTGCCAACGGCCACTACTGGATTAAAGTCTAATAATCCACAACTCACGGCATAATCAAAGCTCATTTTAAGCGAGGATTTAACGCGTCTTAAATACTCCAATACTCCACGCTCTTCCATTCCTCGCAACGCCTGAACAATAGTAAAGGGTCGTATCTCCCTAACGTCCATATTTCCGAGCATATCCATTACATTGGCATAAACCGCATTTTTTACTTGAAGAGAATACTTCTCGCTTTTCTTCTCTCCTGCCCAACGGGAATACCAATCCTCAAATACATTCTTATAAAGATAGGCTTCATCTTTAAGGGTTACATCAATTGCCGGCAGATCTTTAGCTATTCGGCTTTTTAACTCTTCACGCCACATACGCGCATCAGATAATGAGTAAGCGGGATATTCGCCCAAGTAAGCTGTCTTCTGTTTACCATCTTCCCTATATGCTAAAGCCCAACGCATTCTGCCGGTTGGATACACCCAAAGAGATAGACCACCACCATCTGAATACTTGGTAAGCTTTTCTTGTGGTTTAATTGCCTTGATCTTGGAATAGTTGAGCTTCATAGAGGCTTCTCCCTATATTTGTTGGTAAACATAAAACCCCTTTCAGGATTACCAACAAACTTACCAACAATTTTATGGTAAGTAAACAACATAAAAGAAAAGGTAAGATAACTAATGACAATCTCGATATAGCCTAAAAGCTCGCAATATGGCTGCTTATCCTTATTTTTGACAAGAAAAAACCCCTACCGGAAAGGTAAGGGTTTATCTGTTTGGCGGAAAAGGAGGGATTCGAACCCTCGATACGCTACTAACGTATACCCGCTTTCCAGGCGAGCGCCTTCAACCACTCGGCCACTTTTCCATAATTTCGGTTGAGGAGCATAAGATACTAAATATCATCACGATTGACAAGCCTAACGTGTAAATAGATATCGCCCTTTTTGTACACCATAATCGAGCTGGCTCTGATTTTTCTCAAACTGATCATACCCTTCTCGAAGATTATTCCAAAACCCATAATTAACTGATTGTTCTTCTTGAAATAATCTCTCATTTGTCATTTTAAAAGGGTATGCTTGGACTTCGACATATTCTTGGCCATTATTCAGGGCAAGTTCTACTAAACCGTAGATCTCTTCAATTTGGTCATCTCGCATTGCGTAACATCCTACAGAATCACACTTGCCATGCACCATTAAGTAATTCCCGGTTCTGCCGAGAGATCTGTCAAATGCATTGGGATATCCTAAGTTGAATGATTTATAAAATCGACTATATGGATTCAACGCTCGCTTATTCACACGGTAAAATCCTTCCGGAGATTGTTTATCCCCTTCATATAATTTCGGACCCAAATCGCCCGAAAAATTACAGATCGGATAATTGCTGAAATGAATATATCGAGATTTCCCACTTGGTTTCATCCAAAGTTCCAGCATCGCTTCTTCTTTGAAAATACGGATTAAGACTTCATCCCCTTTTTTCAAACCATAGTTTTGTAATCGTTCCGTTAAAGGTCCGCCGGAAATATAAGAAGGCGATAAGGTCTGTGTCGTTTGTGAAGCACAGCCTATTAAAAAAGCCATTAAACAACAGAGTAATCCATATTTTACCGATAATCTCTTCAACACGAATCTTAACCTTTTTATTGCATTTATAAATAAATACCGCCGATAAAAATTATTGACGGTATTTTCTACTCTGCATCCATGCAAACTCTTGATAGCCCTCTTCACAGCAAGATTTCACTCGATTATTTCTTGCGATGAATGACATCCTTAGAATGATATTAATAGCTGTCTCATTAAAACTGAAGAATCTCTAATACTTGCGAATGTAATGCCGGCGTTGATGCAAGGATCGTTGTTACCTCTAAATCAATCTTCGAGCCATCTAATGCCGTCATTTTACCACCCGCTTCATTCACAATGATGGAAAGTGCCGCGATATCTAAAATATTCACATCTGATTCCACAATCAGATCTAATTTACCTGTTGCTAAGAAGTGATATTGTAAGAAATCCCCAAAGCCACGAGTAGAGTTTACTTGTCCTACGAGCTTGCCGTAGTTCGCCCATTTCTCGGCATTTTGCGTTAAACGCTTTAAGTTGCCGGAAGAGAAAACTGCTTGTGATAATTCTGAAATATCACTGACTGAGATTTTCTTACCTTCAGAGAACGCGCCTTGACCTTTCAGTGCATAAATTCTCTCACCGCCGTTAAAGCATGGTGCTGTTGAAACGCCGAGAACAATCTCACCTTTATACATTAATGCAATTTGGCAAGAGAACATTGGGCGTCTTCTTACAAATGCTTTTGTGCCATCAATAGGATCAATCAACCAGATGAAATCAGAAGTCATATTCTTTTGACCGCTCTCTTCACCGAAAAATCCATGATCCGGAAACGCTTTAGAAATATGCTCGTAAATTGCTTTTTCAACGGCAATATCTACTTCAGTAACCGGCGTTGCATCCGCTTTAATCTCAATTTTAAACGCATTTTCATCATACGCTGTTGCGATCAATTTTCTTGCGATTTCTGAAGCTTCGAGAGCACAATCTAAATACTGTTGCATATCCATATCTTATTTACCATTCTCTTGTTTGTCGTCTGACAATTTGATTAATCTATACTATTTTCGATTTTTGCTATAAAAAAACAGATGATGGGAAATTCCGATCATCTGCTTATTTTATTCATCTATTTCATTTTATTGAGCATTGGGAAACCGAGTTTTTCTCGAGATTCATAATAACTCTGAGCGACCATTCCCGCCATTTTACGAACTCGTAAAATATAGCCTTGACGCTCTGTGACGGAGATTGCTTTACGCGCATCTAATAAGTTAAATGCGTGAGATGCTTTTAATACTTTCTCATATGCCGGCAATGCTAAATTCTCTTCTAACAATCTTGTCACTTCTTGTTCATAGAAGTTGAAAGAATGTAATAGGAATTCTACATCTGCATGAGAGAAGTTGTAGTGCGATTGCTCTACTTCATTTTGATGGAAAACATCGCCGTAAGTAATGGTTCCAAAAGGTCCATCTGACCACACGAGATCATAAACGCTTTCCACATCTTGTACATACATTGCAAAACGCTCTAAACCGTACGTAATTTCACCCAAAACAGGTTTACACTCTAAACCGCCGGCTTGCTGGAAGTAGGTAAACTGAGTGACTTCCATGCCGTTGAGCCAAACTTCCCAACCTAATCCCCATGCGCCTAATGTTGGCGATTCCCAGTCATCTTCTACGAAACGGATATCGTGTTTTTTCGTATCAATGCCGAGCGCTTCTAAAGAACCAAGATAGAGTTCTTGCATGTTTTCCGGCGAAGGTTTAATCGCTACCTGAAATTGATAATAGTGCTGTAAACGATTTGGATTTTCTCCGTAACGGCCATCTGTTGGCCTTCTTGAAGGTTGCACATATGCCGCAGCCCAAGGCTCAGGACCTAATGCACGAAGAAACGTTGCGGTATGGAATGTTCCGGCACCTACTTCGATATCGTAAGGTTGTAAAACGGCACAACCTTGCTCTGCCCAGTAGGTTTGCAACGTAAAAATCATCTCTTGGAATGTCATCTTTTTCATGTCGTTTCTTATCTCATTTCTTAATCGACTAATGCTTCACTATTACTTACTTTCTAAGTCTTAGTTTTTCATTCTTAATTTTTAATTCTTAATACTCTATTCTTTTGCAATAATCTGCGATCAAGCGCAGATTATTAACTTCATCTTTTCTTCGTTCGGTATTATAACCGATCTACAGAGATCTTTTTATCATGATTGCGCTGTCCTGATGAATTTCTCCGAATCTTATTCGGAATCTTACCCAGAACCTTATCTCTAAATTCTTACTTTAAGGTTTCCCGTGAGCTTCTTTAGCCTTCAGAATTTCCTCATCTGATCCTTCATCTAGCTCCTGTTCTCCTCGCAGAATTTCCGATTTCACATCTTCAATAGGAAGCACTGCACCTTCTCTAAAGCGATGCTCTCTTTGTGGGATCGGGATCTCAATATTATGCTCACGAAGCGCCGTATCAATCGCCCACATATATGCCGCGCGAATCCCATTCGGACGTTTTACCGCACGCGCAGTTAACCAAACTACTAATTCAAATTCATAATAGTAATCTTTAAAATCAACTAACCAAACTGCAGGATTTCTTCCTGGAATTCCTTTTAAGGTATGAGGCAAGGCTTCAGCTGCTGCAAGTACGGCTTCTCGTACCACTTCTTTATCTGTACCGTAAGCAACTCTAAAAGGATAACGCATTCGGCGTTGTGGCTCTTTCAACGTCCAGTTCAACATTTTAGTGTTGATGAACTCTGAGTTCGGAATCACGATATCAACATTATCATTATCCGTAATAATTGTTGCGCGAACGTTAATCTCTTTCACTTCTCCCCAGAGAGCTTTGCCATCTTTCTGATCTTGTAGCTCAATGAAATCTCCCACTTTAATGGAACGTTCAAAGAGGAGTATTAACCCTGATACAAAGTTATTGACGATGGATTGTAATCCAAATCCAAGCCCGATCGCTAATGCCCCGGCAACGAGTGCAAAGTTTGTAAAGTCGATTCCAACGGCCGTTAAACCATATAAAAATCCAAATAAAATAATGGAGTAATAAGTTAAACGTCCTGCTAAGTAATATGCCGGCAACTTGTCATCGCCACGCTTATTTCCCATTCGGTTAAAAATACGATTGAGCCAAAATGCAATCCACCAACAGACTAAAACAATCAGCAAAAACTGTGCAAAACTCAACGCGGTTACCGGCGTTTCTCCTACCGTAAACAGGGGCGTTCGAATCAATTGCTTCACATTACGCCAAGCGTAACTTAAGCTACTTTTTGTCCGGTTAATGGTATTAAGTAAAATCCCTTGATACTGCAACAACTGGTTTTCAAGGATTTTCCCCATAAATTGACTATCAGCAATCTCTGTTTGGAGCTTTTGAAGCAACACGGAAGTTTCTTGAATCAGGATTAAGCGATCATTAGCAATGCCGGCAAGAAATCCATTTTCATTAATTCCGCCTCGAGTTTCAATATCCGCAAGCAAGGCATTCGTACTTCCTCGCTCCACTTCATTCTGCGTAAACCAATCTTTAGCTTTCAGCGATACTTCTTGTAACTCTCTTTGACGTTCCGCATAATTTTTCTGAATACGCTCAACATCAACGCCCTCCTCCTGAGATAAAATCGCTAAAATATCGCGTTCGTTTTCATACATATCTAAACGTACTTCTAACACGGCAACATTGATTTTCTCTTTGGAAACTCGCTGACTTCTAAGCCTTGCTACTGCCTGATCTTCAATGGTTTCATCCGGCAATAAAAGTAATTGTGATTGTTCACGCAGAAGTTTTGTATTCGCTTCTTGTAAACGCACTGAGATATTCGCAATGCGCTCATCTAATCCGATCTGTTCCTCTTCTGTGAAACTCAAACGGCTAATAACAATGCCTTTATCCGCTTGAATATCTTGTAATTCTGTTTCTAATACGGCTAAATTCCCTTTTAAAAGTCGCATTCTTTCGCCAATCAGAGCTTGTTCTGTTTGAGAAATAATAACTTTAATGGCCGCTCGATATCGATCTGAACTACCTTCCGGCGTTTCAAGATAAGAAACATGGCGATTATTGATCCTACGAGTCAAATATCGATATTGAACATCTTGATCTCGAATATCTTCTCGGATACTAATAATTTCACTATTTAAATCACGCTCCCGATGAATCAGCGTTAATAATTCTGCAATGTTATACGCTTCTTGTAATTCGATCTTGGGAGCTTTTCTAGTAACTTGTTTCTCTTTAAGGGCAACATAGGCAAAGAGATTGGCACTAATTTGCGAGATTCTGGGTTGCTCTTTTGCCTGTACCGATTCAGAGAGCGTTAAAGCTTCTGTTTCTAATTCATCTAAAAATGCGATTACAGATTGACGAAGAGGATCTCCTTGTTGCTCCGCAAAATAATTCCACCAAATGGTTGTCAATGCCATGGGATCAGGCATTTCCATAGTTTCTTTTGGCTTTTCAGCACCGGCAACGCCATTTTGTAAAATGGAACCAATAGGATGCACCTGAGAGAAAGCGATATTAACACCCACAAATAAGAGTAAAATCAGGGTCGTTATTCGCTTAATATAGTTCACGGGCACCTCTTTTTAATTCGCTAAATTATCTCAAAAATCATTGTTCTTGATCTTTCTGGACTCAAGGCTAATATTATTGCATATAGCGCGCACTCAATCTAGAATATGAGACCGAATTATTAATTATTTTAAGGAAATAGAGATGTCCGATAAAATAAAAGAAAATCAAAGCATTGAATCACAACTTCAAGCACTCACAAAAATTGTAGAAGCTCTCGAAAATGACGAGCTTTCATTAGAAGAATCCTTAACAAAGTTTGAAGAGGGAATTTCTCTTACAAAAGCCTGTCAAGAGAGTCTTGAAGCCTCTGAAAAACGTATCAATCAACTACTCACTAAAGATTAAGGAAACCACCTTTCATGCCAACAGCTTGGTTTAATGATCAATTTCATGATTTCGAATCTGCATTTCAATCTCAACTAGAAGCCATTCATGCACCAAAGCGCTTAAAAGAAGCGATTCTTTATAGCACCTTAAATGGTGGAAAACGCCTTCGTGCACTTTTGACATTAGCAAGTGGCGAACTGTGTGGTGCAAAGAGAGAAACGCTCTACCCAATTGCCGGCGCAATTGAATGTATCCATGCATATTCCCTCATTCATGATGATCTTCCAGCGATGGATGATGATGATTTCAGACGTGGAAAACCCACTTGCCATAAAGCATTTGATGAAGCCACCGCAATTTTAGCAGGCGATGCACTCTTAACATTGAGCTTTGAATTACTCAGCCAAATTCCTGATCTTTCTGCCGAGAAAAAACTAGAAATCATTCAGCTCTATAGTTTCGCTGCCGGCACGCAAGGGATGGTTGGCGGACAGTTTATCGATCTTGAATCAGAAGATAAAACGATTACGCTCAGAGAACTTGAAACCATTCATCGCAAAAAAACAGGCGCACTTATAAAAGCTTCGATTTTAGCAGGCGCAATTGCCGGCAATACGAATCAAGACACTTATGATAAACTAGCCGTTTATGCAGACAATATTGGGCTTGCGTTCCAGATTAAAGATGACATTTTAGATGTCACAGGAACCCAAGAAGAGCTTGGGAAAATGCCGGGAAGCGATCTATTACAGGATAAATCCACTTATATTTCCCTTCTAGGTCTTGAATCCTCCGTTGAAAAATTAAACGGATTAACCGATGTCGCCATTGAATTATTGGCACCATTTGGCGAAAAAGCAGAACCGCTCATTGAACTTGCGCATTATATTCAAAAGCGAAATCATTAAGGTTAGAGTATGAATCCAACACCATTACTTGATCAGATCCAATCCCCTCTTGATCTTAAAAATCGATCACTTCAAGATCTCGATCTTATCTCAAAGGAATTGCGAGGATTCTTAATCGATAGCGTTCTCGATTCCGGTGGCCATTTTGCCTCCGGTCTTGGTGTTGTTGAACTTACCGTTGCACTGCATCATGTATTTAATACGCCGCACGATAAGATTATCTGGGATGTAGGACATCAAGCCTATCCCCACAAAATCCTCACGGGCAGAAAATCAAAAATTCATACCATTCGTCAAAAAAATGGCTTAGGTCCTTTCCCAGCAATTACGGAAAGTGAATATGATGCATTTGGCGTGGGACACTCTTCTACCTCCATTAGTGCAGCACTTGGAATGGCGGTGGGCGCAAAACATCACACAGATTCCGAGCAGCAGCTCATTGCCGTCATTGGCGATGGCGCATTAACCGCAGGACAAGCCTTTGAAGCGCTAAATCATGCAGGCGATTTAAAAGCAAATATGCTCGTAATTTTGAATGACAATAATATGTCAATCTCACCAAATGTCGGTGCTTTAAGCACCATGCTCACAAAAACATTATCAAAACCAAGCCTACAATCCATTCGTGAAAGCGGTGCAAAGATTTTAGAAAATCTCCCATTTCCTCATGCACTAGACTTAGCAAAACGTGCAGAAACTCGAGTTAAAAGCGCGGTTGCCGAAAAGAGTGTGATTTTTGAGGAATTTGGTTTTCAATATTTTGGCCCGATTGATGGTCATGATTTACCAACATTAATCGCAACGCTTAAAAACCTCAAACAAAAATCCGGCCCCAAATTCTTGCATATCACTACCAAAAAAGGGAAAGGATATGCCAAAGCAGAAGCGGAGCCAGTGAAGTTTCATGCGGTTTCTGCCACAAAGAAACCAACCAAAGAAGTGACTCAAACTCAGAACACTGAAACGCCAATATCAAAAGCATCAGGATTAACTTATACACAGGTTTTCTCACAATGGCTCTGCGATACCGCTGAGATTGAACCAAATCTAATGGCGATCACGCCGGCAATGTGTGAAGGCTCTGGTTTAGTAGAATTTGGTAAACGCTATCCAAGTCGTTTTTTTGATACGGCAATTGCTGAACAACATGCCGTAACATTGGGTGCAGGAATGGCAACCGGCAACTTAAAGCCTGTCGTTGCAATCTATTCAACATTCCTTCAACGTGCCTATGACCAATTAGTACATGATGTGGCGATTCAAAACTTAGATGTGACCTTTGCCATTGATCGTGCCGGCATTGTCGGCCCTGATGGCGCAACACACGCCGGAACTTTCGATCTTGCGTTCTTACGCACGATTCCCAATATGGTCATCATGGCGCCTTCGGATGAAAATGAGTGCTATCAAATGCTCACAACAGCATATCAGCACAAAGGCCCTGCGGCAGTACGTTATCCTCGTGGTAAAGGCATCGGCAAAGAGATTGAAGCGACTGCAACCGAAGCGCTTCCATTTGGAAAAAGCCTCATCAAACAGGAAGGCGAAAAGTTGTTAGTCATTAATATCGGTTCAATGATGACTTTAAGCCAAGCGGTTACTGATCATTTTAATGCAACACTTTTGGATCTTCGTTTTGTAAAACCTTTAGACAAAGAAACGTTAACAACACTCGCGGAATCGCATCAAGCGATTATCACTATCGAAGATGGTGCAATCATGGGCGGTGCCGGATCTGCGGTTTCTGAACTTCTTAATGAAGAAGGTTTCTATCTTCCGATCAAGCATTTCGGCATTAAAGATTATTATCCAGAGCATGGCGAACGTGATGAGGTTTTTGCCGAATATGGTTTAACTCCAGAATCTCTTATTGAAGAAACAACGAGTTTCCTACAAAAAGCATTACGTTAATTAATCCCTTCGCTGCTATACATAAAGGGAATGTTTTCACAAATATCAGACAACAAAAAGCCTTTACCACTGATCTAGCGGTAAAGGCTTTCTTAAGCAAATTTCACGATACTAAAATTACGCGAGCGCCTCTGCAAGCACTTTAATTTGCTCAGCTGTAATTTGTTGAATACCAATCTCTGCAAGATCTAACATTGAGAGCAATTCACGCTTATCAAATGCCGCTTGCTCAGCCGTTGCTTGCACTTCGATAATCTTGCCTTCGCTTGTCATAATGACATTCATATCTGTATCCGCATTACTATCTTCAATGTAATCCAAATCAAGTACCGGCGTTCCTTGATAGATTCCTACCGAGATTGCCGCAATTTGAGAGATTAACGGCGTTTTCTCTAATGATCCTGCTTCCACTAATTTCTGAAGTGCGATGACTAGTGCAATGTACGCGCCAGAGATTGATGCCGTTCTTGTACCGCCATCTGCCTGAAGTACATCACAGTCAATTGTGATTGTTCTTTCGCCTAAAAGCTCAAGATTCACTGCTGCACGAAGGGAACGACCGATTAAACGTTGAATCTCTAAAGTGCGTCCGCTCTGCTTCCCTCTTGCCGCTTCACGACCTGAACGTGTATGCGTTGATCCCGGCAACATACCATATTCTGCCGTAACCCAACCTTTTCCTTGTCCACGTAAGAATGGCGGAACACGCTCTTCAACAGATGCAGTGCAAAGTACTTTTGTATTACCAAATACTGCTAATACAGATCCTGCGGCATGCATCGTGTAATTAGGAATAAATTGCAACTCTCGCATCTCATTTGCAGCTCTTTTTGATGGTCTCATAATCGGCTCTCTCTTAGATAGAATTCAACTATTAAAATTTAAACTTAGAAGTGCAAAAACGCCCGTAAAATACGGGCGTCTTACAGCTATTTGAAACTTAACCCATTAAATAGTGGGTTCAAAGCGCACTGCCATAACTCTGGGTTATTACAGTGATGTATCCTATATTTTATTAATAAGCTAAGGAATAACTGATTATTCCATCTCACTTATTAATCTCACTCCATCAAGCTTTGGAAATACTCGATTGAGTGAAAGATTTCGTGATTATTTACCACGATACACAATACGACCTTTCGATAAGTCATATGGTGTTAATTCTACTTTGACTCTATCTCCCATAAGAATGCGGATATAGTTTTTACGCATTTTACCAGAAATATGTGCGGTGATAACGTGACCGTTATCTAACTCGACTCTAAATTGTGTATACGGAAGTGTCTCGGTGACCGTTCCTTCCATTTCAATATGATCTTCTTTTGACATAGAACTCTTCAAATAGTGTATTAGTTTATTGGTCGGGACAGCAGGATTTGAACCTGCGACCCCTTGCACCCCATGCAAGTGCGCTACCAGGCTGCGCCATGCCCCGACAAAATGAGGTTTAAATAGTAGCAAAGAAAAACAAAAATGACAAGAAACTTAGCGCCTCCCGTCATTTTAACTGTTTATTCTAGCAAATCTTTTTCAGCTTAATTAATCTTTCTTGTTGTAACCGCTTCTGTCTCTGAATCAAAATTAGAGAAGATTCCTGATGTACGGTTACTTGCTTCAATTGCCGCTGTTCCTTTCGCAACAGGATTATCTGCAGCAGCCTTTCTCATATACTCTGTTTGGTTCGGATCTGACTCAAGAGCATTCACACCACCACCTAGTGCTGCATAGAGCATCACATCATTAATATGCTTATTGAAATAAGTTGTCAGCAATGCTTGTCTTGAACTAAACAATGTTCTTTGCGCATCTAATACATCCAAATAACTCGCAATTCCGTTTGTATAGAGAAGATTGGCTAAACGAAGCTGTTCTTCTGTTGTGGATACAAGATTACGTTGCGCAACCAATTGGTCTGCTAGAGGCTGTTTAGATACTAAACCATCCGCTACTTCTTGGAATGCCGTTTGAATTGTTTTCTCATATGTCACAACTGCAACATTTTTACGAACATGAGAAAGCTCTAAATTCTTCTGGATTTGTCCCCAGTTAAAGATTGGTAATGAAATCGTTGGATTAAATGCCCAGCCACCATGACCACCTTTGAATAGATCTGATAAGTCGCCAGAAGCTCTTCCTACTGTCGTCGTTAAACTAATACTTGGGAAGAATGCCGCTCTCGCCGCACCAATATCTGCATTCGCCGCTAACAGGTTATATTCCGCTTCAATCACGTCAGGTCTTACTAATAAAACTTGCGATGGTAAACCTACCGGCAATGTTTCTGTAAATTGTGAAGATCTTAATGCTAAACCTTTTGGAAGATCTGATACTGTCGTTCCGACTAAGGTATATAACGCATTACGTGCGGTTCCTAATTGCGCTTCAATACTTGCAACCTGTGCTTGTGCCGAAAAAACTTGTCCGCGAGCTTGTGCCAAATCAAGGTCATTGGCAATTCCCGCAGATACTTGTTGTTGCACCAAGTTATAAGAAGCTCTATTTGAGTTAAGCGTTTCTTTCGCTACTTGTAATTGCTCTTCCGCTAATACTAAGGATAAGTAACCACGCGCCACACCTGAAACTAAGCTGATATGTGCGGCTTTCTGCCCTTCTTCCGATGCTAAGTATTTTGCAAATGCCGCATCACTCATAGATGCCGCTTTTCCAAAGAAGTCTAATTCAAAGCTACTCACACCGAAGTTAATTGCAGAAGAATCTGAAATCACACGCCCATTTGGTAAGTTTGTTTCAGGATTAAGCCCAGTATTTGCGGATCCTGTCTTACTTCTAGAGAATCCACCACTGACATTCACACCCGGTAAGCGTTCAGAGATAGAGATACCGTAAGCGATTCTCGCTGCTTCCATATTCAAAGTCGCTAATTGTAAATCTCTGTTATGCACTAATGCCGCATCGATTAATGCCTTTAAACGTGGATCTTTAAAATATTGTTGCCAAGTAATTTCGTACGCAAAATTTTGCTCCGCTAACGACCCTTCCGTAATATTTAAAGATGTAGGGAATGTATCAATCACTGGCAGTGATGGGCGCTCATAATTTGGTGCCATTGAACATGCCGCAAGCACAAATGGCGCACCAATAAATAACAATGTTTTTTTCATATTCTTAATGACCAACCTCTAAAGAGTTTGCAACTAACTTCAAATATTTAAATATTAATTAATATACATTTTAAAACTAATTTTGACTTTCGTATTGTAACAATCGACAACAATGTTGTCATTATTTTAAATTTTCCCAAAGCCCATAAAACGTTTTTGCCAATATGGCGTATCAATCCGAGTAATTTCAACACTCTTTCCGGTTCTTGGCGCATGAATCATCTTATTGTCCCCAAGATAAATACCGGCATGAGATATTTGTGATCCGGAAGTAATGAAAAAGATAATATCTCCCGGTTCTGGTGTTGTTGTTCGTTTAAATGCTTGATACATACCACGAGTATCTCTCGGCGTTTCAATGCCGGCATTTTGATACACATATTGAATTAATCCACTACAATCAAATCCTCGTTTAGGATCTGTTCCACCAAAGAGATAGCGCACCCCTATTTGCTCTTTTGCATGAGAGATTGCGCTATTTTTTACATTCAAAAGACTTTCTCGTCTTGTATCAGCGAAGGAGAATGAGGCTAGCAATGCTAACAAAATTAGCATCGTATTTTTCCAATTAATCATATATCCCTTCCTTATCGAATCTCTTTTCTCTCAAAACAAGCATTACTCTGCTTTATTTAATATATAAATTCATGCTTTAACACACAATTTTGCTATAATTTAGCCCTCGATAAATATCGTTTATTCATCAAGGATCTTACCTATGGCACAACATTTAGACAATAAAATTTTAATTGTACACGCAAATCAGCAGGATGCACAGAAAATTGCACGCCTACTCCGTGATGCAGAGTTTTACTCAGAGATTACAACAATCAATGATTTAGCTTCATCTCTAGATCAGTTCCCACCAAAAGGTATTCTTTCTAATACTCCTGAAGAAATTAAAGCGATTCTTACAGCAGAAGGCAAAAATATTCCTGTATTAGCGCTTGATGAAACGACAGATCAAACAGCGATCATCCGCTTTGCAACAGATAACAGCATTCAGCCTGTTTGGAACATTGCCGCATTTATCGAACATCATACGCAAGCAATCAAAAATACTGTTCAATCTGATGAAGTCATTCTCGGCCTTTCTGGCGGCGTAGATTCATCTGTAGTGGCAGCGCTTATGCATAAAGCAATCGGCAATCAATTAACGTGTGTATTTGTAGATACCGGTCTTCTTCGTTTAAATGAAGGCGACAAAGTGATGCAAACATTTGCAGATAACATGGGGATTAAAATTATTCGTGTGGATGCAGAAGCTCGCTTCCTTGAAGCGCTTAAAGGCGAAAATGATCCTGAGAAAAAACGTAAAATTATCGGCGAACTTTTCGTGCGTATATTTGAAGAAGAATCTCGTAAACTTCCAAGCGCAAAATGGTTAGCGCAAGGGACGATCTACCCAGATATCTTAGAATCGCTTAATACAAAAGATGGCGTTGCCGTAAAATCTCACCACAACGTGGGCGGTTTGCCGGAAGATATGGATCTTAAACTCATCGAGCCAATCAGTTCACTCTTCAAACATGAAGTACGTGAACTCGGTGTTGCTCTTGGTTTACCACGCGCAATGGTTTATCGTCATCCGTTCCCAGGACCAGGTCTTGGCGTTCGTATTCTTGGCGAAATCAAAAAAGAGTATGCTGATATTCTTCGTTATGCAGATGATATCTTCATTGAAGAGCTTATCAAAGCAGATCTTTACGATAAAACATCACAAGCATTTGCCGTATTCGTTCCTGTAAAATCTGTCGGCGTTCAAGATGACAAACGTGTTTACGATTACGTCATCGCACTTCGTGCTATCGAAACTATCGACTTCATGACAGCAAGAGCGGCACATCTTCCATGGGATTTCCTAGAGCACGTTTCCACGCGTATCATCAAAGAAGTCAACGGCGTTTCACGTGTAACATACGACATCTCAAACAAACCACCAGCAACAATTGAGTGGGAATAAGATTTTAAAGTAGTAATTCATCAATACAAAAAAACTCGCTTATGCGGGTTTTTTATTGCAGGTCTTTGGTGAAGGACAATCATCTATTTATTGTGACGTTATGTATCTTAGTTCTTATTCCTAAAAATTCATAAATAGCCTCTACCTTTTTTAAAAAACTTTTATCTTCAGAAAATAAGGCATCAACAAAGCTAGCCATAACTGCATGCCCTTGATCACTCTGAGAAGCTATAAAACGTTTATCTATCTTCAGTTTCGAATCAGGATAATAGCCCAGCATATTCAACATACTATAAATTACATTCACTTTTTGAAAGTCAAAATAATCTCCAGTCGGTTCAATAGGATTCTTATCCATATGAAAAAATTTTTCTATGGAAGTTCTATTCTCTATAGATACATTCTTATGAATTAAGTCATAAATTTTTTGTAATACATTCGGGGCCTTAATATTATTTAATTCTTTAGATCCTGCTTTAAGCTCACTACGAAAAACATCCACCCCTATTTCTCCATCTAGAAAGCCCTGATTAATCAAATAATTTTTAGAACTCTCTTCAGACAACCTTTTAATGTTTCTATTTATTTCCAAAGAGAGAGATGCTAATTCAGGACAATACTTTTCTACTTTCTTAATATTTTTTACTATAAAATCATGCAAATCACTATTCGCACCTATTTGAGCATTAACTATGTTTCCCGAACTTGTATTTTTGATTCCCCCATATATTTTTTTAAGCGGTAAAAGCATAGATTGATACACTTGCTCATGAACAGGCTCTATATTATTTTTATATTTTCGATATACCTCGTAACTATTCTCACTTGTAAGAATTACTTGATCAGTTAACTTAAAATACTCATCAACATGTATTTTCAAATGCCATGCCTGTAATTCATTTAACAAATCAAGAAATCGTTCTTCCCCTCCATCTGATCTTTGAATCTCCTTTAAAGTTTCATCCGAATACACAACTTGATACTTACCGAATAAGATTTCCATGACCTTATCTGATTTATGTTTTGTGAAAAAATCTAATATATTATGATCAAGATATGCTGTCGGCTTTCCTTGATAAAGGGGGATATCTTTAAGCATTTACAGTACCTCTAAATTTAATTATTTCGGATATCTTAATCCAACACTTTTATACTACCAAAATCTCAATCTTTCTAGATTTAGCAGAATCTCTCAATTACCAATATAAACTATTCCATCTTTGCACAATTTATCAACGAATATTACAGAAGTGAATTGAGGGGAATCCTTTAAGTGTGTATTATGTTCTTAGTTATCGAAGGGATCTGTCATATGACAGATTTTTATAATTTAAGGAGATAGTTATATATGCGTATTGTCCTGCTTGGCGCACCGGGATCTGGGAAAGGAACTCAGGCTGAAAATATTGTTAAGAAATTTGGAGTGACTCACCTTTCAACAGGTGATATGCTTCGCGCAGAAGTGAGTGAAGGTACACCGCTTGGTCTTGCCGCAAAAAAAATCATGGATGAAGGAAACCTTGTTTCTGATGATATCGTTTTAGGTATGATTAAAAACCGTATTATCCAATCAGAAAATGGCTTCTTATTAGATGGTTTCCCAAGAAACATCAATCAAGCAGAACAGTTAGATAAACTCCTCGAAGAGATCGATATGCCGATTGAGAAAGTAATCTATCTTGAAGTTCCTTTCGAAATCATCCAAGAGCGTTTAAAAACTCGTGGACGTTCTGATGACAACGAAGAAACAATCCTTAAACGCCGTAAAGTGTTTGAAGCAGAAACATATCCATTAGTGGATTATTTCGTACTTCAAGGCAAGCTCAAAACCATCAATGGTTACGGCGATGTAAATGAAATTAGCGACGAGATCTATCAAATTCTTGATCCATCACTTTAATGAACCTATATCAGTATTGTGATGAAGCAATAATGATATTCTTGGAACATTAAGAAGATATTAATTTCGATAAAAGGCTACAAGCTGTGCTTTCGTAGCCTTTTTCTTATCACAAAGGTTTTCTATGAAAAAAAATATTCTCGGCATTCTCGGTGTTTTAGTTTTTATCTCCGTTTTTGCGTATTTCGGTCAAAATCTCTTTATGCCACCCAAACAAGGCAATGTCGAAACAGAACCTTTCTGGATTGTGGAAGCATCGCCGGAAAAATTGAGTGTTTTCAGCATTTCTCTCAACGAATCCAACTTAGAAGAACTCCTCTTCGTGCTTGGGAATCGCCTTAGCTTGTCCATCTTTGAAGAAGGGGATCAGAAGCAACTTGAAGGCTATATTCGTGAAACACATGTTGGCGGATTAACGGCGCGCATTCCGTTCACATTGCAAACAACAAAAGCGCAATTAGAAGAGATTCTGCCATTTTTATCGCCGAGTAAAAAATCTACTTCAAAACGTACGATTTATGAAATCCCGGAAGAGTTCCACTCAAGATTTTACGGCAATATCGTTGAATCCATCGCTTTTATTCCCATGGCGGTTTCTTTGGATGAAAGTGTGATTATTGGCCGATTTGGAGAAAATCCAATTAAGCTTCAAGAGAGCAATAAAGGCGCTTTCCATTATCTCTATCCTGAAAAAGGCGTTGATATTTCCCTCGATTCAAAAGGCGAATATCAATCCATCGTGCAATATGTATTGCCGAAGGATTTTGAAGAAAAAGTATTTCAACCGCTTCGAGATAATGGCGCTGAAGAAGTTCCGCTTTTAGAACGATAAGAATATTCTTTAAAACAATATCAGGTTCATCAAAAATGCCGGCGATTTAAATATTGCCGGCATTTTTGATGACTGAATTACTCATTTCAATTTAAAAATTGAAGTCAGATTATTTTTGCTGGCGCGGGATATTAAGAAAAGTGCAAACTTTCGATCCAGCCGCATATCAGCTTCTATTCTTCAATAAAACTTCTTCAATAGGAATAGAAGAGTCAATGAATTACTCCCATATCTCTTTTTGTAAATCAACTATGCACGCTGAGTAATCTTATTAATAATATAACTCGCAGCCATCATTCCCATCGTTGCCGTAACGGTAATCACAGAGCCGTAACCTTGACAGTTCAATCCACCGCTCGCATTCTTCTTCGCTTGGCTATTCTCTTTACTAAACACAATAGGAATGCCGGCACGTTTACTATGATCCGGAAGTTGATAATCTTTACGCAGGAGCGCTTTTAATCTTGCGCAGAGCGGATCATGATAGGTTTTATTAATATCATCAATCAACAAGTCCTCTGCCCTTGTTTTACCGCCGGCAGCGCCGGTAGAGATAATTTTATAGCGATTCTTTTTTGCAAAAGCGATGAGCGCCGCTTTTACTCGAACTTCATCCATCGCATCTAAAATCCAGTAATTCTCACGAGAATGGGTAAGATATTCGGCAAGATTATCCGTCGTGATAAAATCTTCAATCATCACAACTTCACACGCATCATTAATCTCATGAATACGGGATTTCATCGCTTCTACTTTCGATTCACCAATCGTTGAAGAGAGCGCATGAATTTGGCGATTAATATTGCTCTCGGCAATATTATCTAAATCAATTAAAGTCAGCTTGCCAACACCGCTTCTTGCCAAAGCTTCCACAGCCCAAGATCCTACGCCACCAATGCCGATAACAACTACGTGGCTATTCTGTAATCGCTGTAAGCCTTCTTCCTCATAAAGTCTACTTAATGTGGAAAATCGGCGATCATAATCTTGTACCATTCAAACTTTACCTTTCAATATTTCTCATAAGCCTATCAAACGCATAAAGCTCACAAGACTTATAAGATTCGTAATCATTCACTCATAAAAAAACCTATTTAATGTCGGTATTTTATAGAAATACACTTCAATTAAATAGGTTTATTCAATCAGTTTTATCTTAATGACGGTTATCCGTCACTTTCAACAATTATTTAGCTGCTGCTAAACGCTTGTTTACTTCGTCCCAGTTTACAACATTCCAGAATGCTGCAATGTAGCTTGGGCGAAGGTTGCTATACTTTTTGTAGTAAGCGTGTTCCCAAACGTCTAAACCTAAAATAGGTGTTTCGCCGTTCATTAAAGGAGAATCTTGGTTTGCAGATGATTCAACTTTTAAGTTGCCATCTTTATCTACTACTAACCACGCCCAACCTGAACCGAAACGTGATACAGCTGCAGCTGCAAATTTCTCTTTGAATGCATCAAAGCTACCGAATGCTTTATCGATTGCTTCTTTCACAGCACCTGTTGGCTCACCGCCACCGTTTGGTGTCATTACTTCCCAGAAAAGTGAATGGTTTGCGTGACCGCCACCATTGTTTTGTACCGCTGTGCGGATATCTTCTGGAATCGCTTTCATATCAGAGATTAAGTCTTCAACTTTTTTCTCTGCAAATTCAGGGTATTTTGCAACCGCTGCATTTAAGTTATTTACATAAGTTTGATGATGCTTTTCGTGATGAAGATGCATTGTTTCTGTATCAACATGTGGCTCTAACGCATCATAAGCATAAGGTAATTTTGGTAATTCGTATGACATAATCTTCCCCTAATTGAGTAAGTAGACATTCTGAATTAGCAATAAATTTCATAACGTCATGAAACCCTTGATAATTCCTGAAATAAAAAAATGTAACTCTATAATTTTAAGCATTTTCCTGATCTAACACAAGTTAGATCGGGATTCTTTCACAATTTCATTGTAATCGGGTGCTATTCGTAAAATTACTTCTCTGCTTCACGAAGTGGAATCGTTTTAGAAATTTTATCTAAAACCCCATTCACATAACGATGACTACCTTCTGCCCCAAACTGTTTTGCAAGCTCAACAGCTTCATTGATGACAGATTTGTATGGGATATCTAATTGGTTTTGTAACTCGTAAGCACCGAGCCACAAAATAGAACGTTCGATAGGATCTACTTGTTCAATATCACGATCTAAGAAAGGTGCGATGACAAGATTTAACTCGGCACGTTTTCTTGTAATATTTTGTAATAACTCGTGGAAATATTCACTATTCGCTTCTGAGAATTTTTCGTTATCCGCAATATTACTGCTGATTTCCGCCAATGTGCTATTCGCAATTTGCCACTCATATAGTGCTTGGATTAAAAAAAATCTTGCTGATTTTCTAGATGCGATTAATTTACGTTTTGAAACAGGCACGCTATTCCCCTTTTACTATTTGAATCAGAAAGCGCTCCACTAAAGGAGCGCCTATTCTATGAATCATATATGACAACTATATGAATTATTCTTTACCGGCATTACGGCGTTCTTCATGATAAATAAGGCCCGTTCCCGCAGGGATTAAGCGCCCTACGATGACGTTCTCTTTAAGACCACGGAGATGATCTTTAAGACCACGAATAGATGCGTCTGTTAATACACGTGTTGTTTCTTGGAACGATGCCGCAGAGATAAAGCTATCTGTTGCAAGAGATGCTTTCGTAATACCAAGAAGTACAGGTTGGTAAGTTGCAGGAACTTTACCTTCTGCTTCTAAACGCTCATTTTCATTCAATACAGAAACATATTCAGCTTGCTCACCTTTGATGAATGGGCTGTCATTTGCTTCAAGAATTTCCACTTTACGGAGCATCTGGCGAATGATTACTTCGATATGTTTATCAGAGATTTTAACCCCTTGTAAACGGTAAACGTCTTGAATCTCTTTTACGAGGTATTCAGCAAGTTCTTTCACACCGAGAAGACGAAGAATGTCATGAGCACTTAACTCACCATCAACAATGATCTCCCCTTTCTCAACAGATTCCCCTTCGAACACGTTCACATGACGCCATTTTGGAATGAGCTCTTCATGTGCAACACCATCGCCGTCCGTGATGATTAAGCGTTGCTTACTCATTGTTTCACGGCCGAAGCTGACGATACCTGATTTCTCTGCAAGAATTGCCGCTTCTTTCGGACGTCTTGCTTCGAAGAGGTCAGCAACTCGTGGAAGACCCCCGGTAATATCACGTGTTTTTGAAGACTCTTGTGGAATACGTGCAAGTGGATCACCAATTGACACAATATCACCGTCATTGAGGTTCAAAATTGCACCGACAGGAAGTGTATACATTGCTGTCACATCTGTTCCCGGGATATTTAACTCATTACCAGCTTCATCAACAACACAGATTGATGGACGTTTTCCACCAGTATTACGTTGTTTAGAGTCAAGCACGATTAAGTTAGAAAGACCTGTAATGTCATCCGTTTGTTTCTGTACGTTGATGTTCTCTTCAAAGTCTACAAATTTAATGTGACCTGAAACTTCAACGATAACTGGAATTGTATGCGGATCCCAAGTTGCAACGATATCACCAATCTCTACAGTACCACCTTCATCTACTGAGATCGTTGCACCATAAGGAACTTTATAGCGCTCACGGTTACGACCAAATTCATCCATGATGATGAGTTCGCCCGAACGAGAGATCGATACAAGGTTATTATCTTTGTTACGAACAGTTTTCATACGAACAAGTTTCAAAGTACCCTTTGTTTTTACTTGAACATTTGAAACTGCAGCAGAGCCTGATGCCGCTCCCCCGATATGGAACGTACGCATCGTTAACTGTGTTCCTGGTTCCCCGATTGACTGAGCTGCGATAACGCCTACAGATTCACCTGGGTTTACAAGATGTCCACGACCAAGGTCACGTCCATAACATTTTGCACATAATCCGTGACGGTTTTTACAAGTAATTGCAGAACGTGCAATCAACTCATCCACACCTTTCTCATCAAGGAGTTCAACACCCGCTTCATCTAAAAGTGTACCCGCTTCGAAGAGAATCTCTTCTGTTCCCGGAACATATACATCTTCAGCTACAACAAGTCCTAATACTCTATCACGAAGCGGAAGAACGATATCCCCACCTTCAACGATTGGTGTCATTAAGAGACCATCTGTTGTACCACAATCTTCGTTCACAATCACAAGGTCTTGTGCAACGTCAACGAGACGACGTGTTAAGTAACCTGAGTTCGCTGTTTTAAGAGCTGTATCCGCAAGACCTTTACGAGCACCATGCGTTGATACGAAGTACTGAAGAACGTCAAGACCTTCACGGAAGTTTGCCGTGATTGGCGTTTCGATGATCGAACCGTCCGGTTTTGCCATCAATCCACGCATCCCTGCAAGCTGACGAATCTGAGCAGCACTACCACGCGCTCCTGAGTCTGCCATCATGAAGATTGAGTTAAATGATGTTTGCTCTACTTCTTTACCTGTTTTTTCGTCAAAGACTTCATCTTTACCAAGGTTGCTCATCATCGTTTTCGCAACTTCTTCATTCGTGCGAGACCAGATATCGATCACCTTGTTATAACGCTCACCGTTTGTTACCAAACCTTGAGAGTACTGCATCTGAACTTCTTTTACTTCCGCTTCCGCACGATCAATGATCTCTTGCTTTTGCGGTGGAATCACCATGTCTTCATAACCTACTGACGATCCTGAACGCATTGCGTAGTAGAATCCTGTGTACATCAATTTGTCAGCAAAGATTACGGTATCTTTCAAACCAAGACGACGGTAGCAGCTATTGATCAAGTTAGAGATTTCACGTTTCGCTAATACTTTATCAATGAGCGAGAACGGTAAACCTTCAGGAAGAAGATCTGTTAAGAGAATACGACCTACCGTTGATTCAACACGGCGATACTCTTCCCCTTCTTCTGCATCTTCAAACATTGTAATTGGAAGACGTACCTGAATTTTCGCATGAACATCAAGCTCTTTAAGTGCATATGCACGATGAACTTCATCTGTATTTGCAAAAATACGACCTTCGCCTTTCGCATTAATACGCTCACGTGTCATATAGTAAAGACCAAGTACAACGTCTTGCGATGGAACAATAATCGGCTCACCATTTGCAGGGGAAAGAATATTGTTTGAAGACATCATTAATGCACGAGCTTCAAGTTGTGATTCAATCGATAAAGGTACGTGAACCGCCATTTGGTCACCGTCAAAGTCGGCGTTAAATGCGGTACAAACGAGTGGGTGAAGCTGGATTGCTTTACCTTCGATTAATACAGGTTCGAATGCTTGAATACCAAGTCTGTGAAGGGTTGGTGCACGGTTTAAGAGCACAGGATGTTCTGTGATTACATGCTCAAGGATATCCCAAACTTCTGGTACTTCTCTCTCAACCATACGTTTTGCAGCTTTAATGGTTGTTGCAATACCACGTTGGATTAATTGAGAGAAAATAAATGGTTTGAAAAGCTCAAGTGCCATCTGTTTTGGTAAACCACACTGATGAAGACGAAGTGTTGGTCCAACTACGATTACAGAACGTCCCGAGTAGTCAACACGCTTACCAAGAAGGTTTTGACGGAAACGACCTTGCTTCCCTTTAATCATGTCCGCAAGTGATTTAAGTGGGCGTTTATTCGCTCCAGAAATCGCACGGCCACGACGACCATTATCAAGCAATGAGTCTACTGACTCTTGAAGCATACGCTTTTCGTTACGAACAATAATGTCCGGAGCTTCAAGTTCTAAAAGTCTTTGTAAACGGTTGTTACGGTTAATCACTCGGCGATAAAGATCGTTAAGATCTGATGTCGCAAAACGTCCGCCATCAAGTGGAACTAATGGACGTAAATCTGGTGGAAGAACCGGTAAGTTCGTTAAAATCATCCACTCAGGACTATTGCCTGAAGCGATAAATGATTCTACTAATTTTAATCTATTTGAGAGACGCTTGAATTTCGTTTCAGAACGGGTTTCTTGAAGCTCTTCACGAAGTTGCGATGCTTCTTCTTCAAGATCAATGGCTTTAAGAAGCTCTAAGATTGCTTCCGCACCCATACGAGCATCAAACTCATCGCCGTACTCTTCAATTGCATCAAGGAATTCTTCATCTGTTAACACTTGTCCGTGTTCGAATGGTGTTAAACCTGGTTCGATCACAACAAATGATTCAAAGTAAAGAATTTTCTCAATATCACGAAGCGTCATATCGAGTAATAAACCGATACGGCTTGGGAGTGATTTCAAATACCAAATATGTGCAACAGGAGATGCAAGCTTGATATGACCCATACGCTCACGACGTACGTTTGAAAGTGTTACTTCAACGCCACACTTCTCACAAACAACGCCACGGTGCTTAAGGCGCTTATATTTACCACATAAGCACTCATAATCTTTTACTGGTCCGAAAATTTTTGCACAGAAAAGTCCATCACGCTCTGGTTTAAAAGTACGGTAGTTGATTGTCTCTGGCTTTTTAACTTCACCATAAGACCAACTAAGAATTTTTTCAGGAGATGCAAGACCAATCTTGATCGCATCAAAACCGCCTTTATCTTCATTCTTAAATAAATTTAATAAGTTCATTCGTTATCTTCCAATATATATTTAAAGAAATGTCTCTACGACACAGATTGAGGGAAAAGGATGAGATTACTCATCATCCTCGTCATTCACTGTGTCAATATCGATACCCAGAGAACGAATCTCTTTAATCAGTACGTTAAAGGACTCAGGCATTCCCACTTCAATATTATGATCACCGTTAACAATGTTTTTATAAACTGCTGTACGTCCAGCAACATCATCCGATTTCACAGTTAACATTTCTTGAAGTGTATAAGCTGCTCCATAAGCTTCAAGCGCCCAAACTTCCATCTCTCCAAAACGCTGTCCACCGAACTGAGCTTTACCACCCAATGGTTGTTGCGTTACAAGTGAATATGGACCTGTAGAACGAGCATGCATTTTGTCGTCAACTAAGTGATTCAGTTTAAGCATATACATGAAACCAACCGTTACAGGTCTGTCAAATGCATCCCCTGTACGACCGTCATATAATGTGATTTGTCCTGATTCAGGCAAATCAGCTAAGCGAAGCATACGACGCATCTCTTCTTCAGAAGCACCATCGAATACTGGGCTTGCCATTGGAACCCCTTTTCTAAGGTTTCCGCAAAGCTCAAATACTTCTTCATCACTAAACGTATCTAAATCTACTGTTTGTGCACTTTCATCTTTGTTATAAATTTCATTTAAGAAGCCACGTAATTCCTGCGCCTCTGCATGAGATTTAATCATTTTATCAATTTTCAGACCAAGTCCTTGAGCCGCCCAGCCTAGGTGAGTTTCAAGAATCTGACCGATATTCATACGTGATGGAACCCCTAGTGGGTTTAAGCAGATATCTACCGGCGTACCATCTTCCATATATGGCATATCTTCTTCCGGAACAATCATGGAGATAACCCCTTTGTTTCCGTGACGACCTGCCATTTTATCTCCCGGTTGAATACGACGTTTCACCGCAAGATATACTTTAACCATTTTAAGAACACCAGGTGCAAGCTCATCACCTTGAGTCAACTTCTCACGTAACTCTTCAAATTTCTTGTTAGAGTCTTTACGTTGTTGCTCAAGTAATTTTTTAAGCTTCACAAGCTCTTCTGCTTGCTCTTCTGATTTCAATTTAAGCTCTAACCATTTCTCACGCTCGATACCTTGTAAGTAATCGTCGGTAATCTTATCGCCTGCTTTAATGCCTTTGTTACCTGCAGCAACTTCAGCATCAATTAAGCTCTTACCAACACGCTCAAACAAGTCATCTTCAAGAATACGCAATTGGTCATTTAAGTCCTTACGTACCCCACGCAATTCACGATCTTCAATCTCTTTCGCACGGCTATCTTTTTCGATACCATCACGTGTAAAGACTCGAACGTCAATCACTGTTCCATCCATTCCTGTAGGAACACGGAGAGAGTTATCTTTAACGTCAGATGCTTTTTCACCAAAGATTGCACGAAGAAGTTTTTCTTCCGGCGTTAATGTTGTTTCCCCTTTTGGAGAAACTTTACCCACTAAGATATCGCCTGACTTCACTTCCGCACCGATATAAGCAATACCTGCTTCATCTAGTTTAGAAAGTGCTGATTCTGATACGTTTGGAATATCTGAAGTAATTTCTTCAGGTCCTAATTTAGTATCACGAGCTACACACGTTAATTCTTCGATATGAATTGTTGTAAAGCGCTCTTCTTTTACAACTCTTTCAGAGATTAAGATAGAGTCTTCATAGTTATAACCATTCCATGGCATGAATGCCACGAGCATGTTTTGACCTAATGCAAGCTCACCTAAGTCTGTAGAAGGACCATCTGCAAGGATATCTTGTCTAGAAACAATATCACCCTCTTTTACGAGCACTTTTTGGTTAATACAAGTGTTCGCGTTTGAACGTTGATATTTTGTTAAGTTATAAATATCAACACCAGATTGGCCGACGATTGTTTCCTCATCATTTACACGAATGATGACACGTGTTGCATCTACGTAATCAACAACACCACCACGTTTCGCAACAACACAAACTCCTGAGTCACGAGCAACAATACGCTCCATACCTGTACCAACAAGTGGTTTATCTGCATTTAATGTCGGAACTGCTTGACGTTGCATGTTCGATCCCATGAGTGCACGGTTAGCATCATCATGTTCTAGGAATGGGATTAATGCAGCCGCAACTGATACGATCTGTTTTGGTGAAATATCGATATAGCTAATTTGCTCTTTCGTAAGAAGCGTAAACTCCCCTTCTACACGAGCAGCAATAAGATCATCTACAAACGCACCTGTTTCATCAAGCTTCGCATTCGCCTGAGCGATTCCGTAGTTTGCTTCTTCATATGCAGAGAGATAATCCACTTGATCACTCACACGTCCGTCAATCACTTTACGGTATGGAGTTTCAAGGAAACCATAACTATTGGTACGAGCATAACTTGCGAGTGAGTTAATAAGACCGATGTTTGGTCCCTCAGGCGTTTCGATAGGACATACACGACCATAGTGAGTTACGTGAACGTCACGAACCTCAAAGCCGGCACGCTCACGCGTTAAACCACCTGGTCCAAGCGCAGAAATACGTCGTTTATGCGTTACTTCTGAAAGTGGGTTGTTTTGGTCCATAAATTGTGAAAGCTGAGAAGAACCGAAGAACTCTTTAATCGCAGCACCTACTGGTTTTGCGTTAATAAGATCATGCGGTGTTAAACCTTCTGCTTCAGCAATTAATAGACGATCTTTTACTGCACGCTCAATACGTACAAGTCCAATACGGTAAACGTTTTCAACCATTTCACCCACTGAACGGATACGACGGTTACCTAAATGGTCAACGTCATCCACGTTTCCATGGCCGTTACGAATGGATACTAATTCTTTTAATACATCAAGAATATCTTGATTTGAAAGTGTACCTTCACCTGTATCACTATCACGACCCAAACGACGATTGAACTTCATACGTCCAACACCTGATAAGTCGTAACGATCGCTAGAGAAGAAAAGGCTTGCAAAAAGACTTTCAGCTGCTTCTTTTGTAGGTGGCTCACCTGGACGCATCATACGATAAATTTCGATTTGCGCTTCTAATTGGCTCTTCGTGGTATCCGCACGCAATGTGTCTGAGATATACGTTCCGCGATCCACATCGTTTGTAAATAACACAGGAATTGTATCAATGCCGTAAGCAACAAATTTCTCAAGTGTTTCAGCTGTGATCACATCATTCGCTAATGCTAACAACTCACCTGTTGATTCGTCTAAAACGTCTTGCGATAAAACACGTCCAACAATATATTCAAATGGTACTTCTAAATCTTTAACACCTGCATCTTCAAGCTTTTTCACGTGACGAGCTGTCACACGACGACCTTTCTCTACAAGTACTTCCCCATCTAAAAGAATATCAAATGCCGCCATTTCACCACGTAAACGTGCAGGCACTAATTCTAAGAAGAGTTTTTGCTTTTTAATTTTGAATGTATTCGTCTCAAAAAATTCAGCTAAAATTTCTGTATCTGATAAACCTAACGCTTTAAGGATAATCGTTGCATGAAGCTTACGACGACGGTCAATACGTGCATACAATAAGTCTTTCGCATCAAACTCAAAATCCATCCACGAACCACGGTATGGAATAATACGTGCTGAGAATAGAAGTTTCCCTGATGAATGCCCTTTACCTTTATCGTGGTCAAAGAACACACCCGGTGATCTGTGAAGCTGAGATACGATGACACGCTCTGTTCCATTAATAACGAATGTACCATTCTCTGTCATTAAAGGAATTTCACCTAAATAAACACCGCCACGGCCGAACTGATCGATATCCGCTTCACGAATCTCTTTAATTTCGCCTGTTTCTAAATCAGAAATTTTTAAACGCATTCCAATACGGAGAGATGCGGCATATGTTGTACCACGCATTTGACATTCGCGAACATCAAACTCTGGCTCACCAATATGATAATCAACATATTCTAATGAAAGACGGAAGCCATTAGAGGTTGCTGTTTTCGCTTTGATTGCTTCGATTGGGAAAATTGATTGAAAAGCAGCATTTAAACCCTGATCTTTACGATCCTTACGAGCAATGTTGTCTTGTAGAAATGATTCATAAGAATCAAGCTGAGTAGCTAAAAGAAAAGGAACTTCTTGAACTTCAATTTGTTGTCCAAAGTCCTTACGGATGCGTTTTTTTTCTGTAAACGAATAGACCATGCTGATTGTATTCCTCATAACGATGGGGAGTGTAAACATATAAATTAATCCTTTGGCTAAAAGGCCTAATTTATACGCTCGAAAAAATATTTCTTAGAAGCTAGTAAAGGCTAGAGTTATAACCCTAGCCTTTACTGTTCATTCTTAACCAAAAGAGTACCTATTCACTAGGCTGATAATAAATCATCTCTTTCGATTATAGCCTGATTATTTAAGTTCAACTGTTGCACCAGCTTCTTCAAGCTCTGCTTTAACTTTGTCAGCTTCTTCTTTAGATACTTGCTCTTTGATTGTTGCAGGTGCACTTTCAACAAGCGCTTTAGCATCACCAAGACCAAGACCTGTGATTCCACGTACAACTTTGATTACGTTGATTTTCTTCTCACCTGCTGATGTCATTACAACATCAAACTCAGTTTGAGCATCAGCTGACGCACCAGCGTCACCTGCAGGACCAGCTGCTACTGCAACTGCTGCTGTTACGCCAAATTTTTCTTCGATTGCAGAGATTAATTCCATAACTTCTGCTGTTTTCATCTCTTCAATTGCATTAAGGATATCTTCGTGTGAGATTGCCATAATATAACTCCTAAAATTAACTTAAATTTTTGATTGATTAATAATTCTAAATTTAGAACTATCAGTAGAACAATTAAGCTGCTTCCGCTTCTTTTTTGTCTCTTACTGAAGCTAAAGTTGCTGCAAGCTTCTGAACTGGTGCTTTTAATACAGCCAAGAACATAGAGATCGCTTCTTCCTTCGTTGGAAGTGATGCGATTGCTTTCAATTCTGAACCGTCATAAACTGCGCCGTCATGTGCAATTGCTTTAACAACTAACTTCTCATTCGCTTTTTCCTTAAGGAAATTGTGAATAACACGTGCACCAGCCACTGGATCTTCCTCATTCATTGAGAAAGCCATGATGATTGGTCCAACAAGACTTGGTGTTGCATCTTCAAACTGTGTGTCTTTCAATGCAAGTCTTGCTAATGTATTTTTCACAACACGGATATCAACATTTGCTGATCTAGCCGCATTACGAAGAGATGTAATCTGAGCTACCGTAAGCCCGTGGTATTCAGAAAGAACTAATGAATGCGCACCATTTGCCATTTCATTAACTTCTTTAACCACTTCTTGTTTACTTTGCAAAGAACTCATTTTATCACCTTTACATTTTGGTAATTTCTTACCAGTTACAAACCCAAGCTTTCACTTGGCCCTACGGTAACCCTAATTTAGAACCACCGTCTACGTAGACAACTTTCGTAATTAAGTTCTTTTAACCGAAGTTAAAAGAACATCTACGGTCTTAGACTCACCTTTAATCTATGAAATAAATCAAAAGATAAGTTCGTATTCTTTTAAATACTTATACTGAAGCTAATTCAACCGCAATACCAGGACCCATTGTCGTTGATACTGTCAATTTCTTGATGTAAACACCTTTAGCTGAAGCAGGCTTCAAACGTGTTACTTCAGCAATTAAAGCTTTCAAGTTTCCACGAAGTTTTTCAACATCAAAGTTTGCTTTACCAATTGCTGCGTGAACAATACCAGATTTATCTGTACGGAAACGTACTTGACCTGATTTAGCATTTGTTACAGCAGTTGCAACGTCTGGAGTTACAGTTCCAACGCGTGGGTTAGGCATCAAACCACGTGGACCTAAAACTTGACCTAACTGACCAACGATACGCATTGCATCTGGAGTTGCGATAATAACATCATAGTTTAAATCGCCGCCTTTAATGCTTTCAGCTAAATCTTCAAAACCTACAACGTCTGCACCAGCAGCTTTCGCAGCTTCAGCATTTGCACCTTGTGCAAATACTGCAACACGAACATCTTTACCAGTACCGTTAGGCATAACTGTCGCACCGCGAACTACTTGGTCAGATTTACGTGGGTCAACACCAAGGTTTAACGCTACTTCAAAAGATTCTTCAAATTTCGCTGCAGGTACTTTACCAAGTAACTCTACCGCTTCATCCAAAGTATATACTTTAGTTGCATCAACTAACTCAGCAATTGCTTTTTGTTTTTTAGTTAACTTTGCCATATTACACACCCTCCACTTCGATACCCATTGAGCGTGCGCTTCCTGCGATAATTTTCACAGCTGCGTCAAGATCTGCTGAAGACAAATCTGGCTCTTTCGTTTTTGCAATTTCTTCTAATTGCGCACGAGTCACTTTACCTACTTTTTGAGTATTAGGCTTTGGACTACCAGATTTGATGCCAACTGCTTTTTTAAGCAAGTAAGCAGCAGGAGGAGTTTTTGTGATAAATGTAAATGAGCGGTCGCTATATACAGTAATCACTACAGGAATTGGCATTCCTGGTTCTAATTGTTGAGTTGCTGCGTTAAATGCTTTACAGAACTCCATAATATTCACACCATGCTGACCAAGCGCAGGACCGATTGGTGGTGATGGGTTTGCTTTACCTGCAGCTACCTGCAAGTTAATATAAGACATTACTTTCTTTGCCATGTGGCACTACTCCTATAGATGGGTCAAACGCAATTAACTGCTCCCCAGTTTTTAAAGACTGCACATTGTAACACTAATTTTTCATAGCATCAACAACATATAAAGACAACCATCAAATGAGCCATCTTTACCCAATCAAATCAAGAAACTATGAATTACATCTTCTCAACTTGACTAAACTCAAGATCAACAGGTGTCGCTCGACCAAAAATCATCACTGAAACTTTTAAACGACCCTTCTCAGAATCAATCTCAGTTACAGAACCATTAAATTCATTAAATGGCCCATCGATTACTCGAACTTCTTCCCCAATCTCGTAAAGAACTTTCAAGCGAGGTCCCTCTTCGGCTTGCGCCACTCGATTTAAAATCGCATTCGCTTCACGCTCTGAAATAGGACTTGGTCTATCACTCTTACCACCGACAAAACCAATAACTCGAGGAACACTATTCACTAAGTGCCAAACCTCTTCATCCATATCCGCTTGAATTAAGACATAGCCAGGGAAAAACTTCCGCTCACTCTTACGACGCTTCCCGTCCTTTACCTCGACAACCTCTTCAGTTGGCACTAAAAGCTCACCAAACTTAGACTCTAAACCTTCTCTGGCAATATACTCATGCAGCGCACGAACAACTTGTCCTTCGTACCCAGAATAAGCCTGGATGACATACCAATGCATACTTTTTCTCCTACGAAAATGACAATACGTATGAAATAATATTTTTAATAATAAAATCTACAAACATTAAAAATAGCAATGTAATAGCCATCACAATTACGACTAATAATGTCATTTTTCGGGTTTCATCCATCGTAGGCCAAACAACTCTACGAAGTTCTATTCTTGCCTCTTTGAAAAAAACCATAAGATTTTTTCCTTTCGGAGAAACAAAAAAGATTCCCGCACCCGCCGCAAGCCCAACAAATAGAGCCCCGAACGAATACAATGCATTTACACCCTCAAAATAGTAATAAGTGAATACTCCAGCCAAAGCTACTACTAACGCCAACCAGATCATCCCTTTACCACCCGAAACTTCCTGTCCTTTTCCAGCCGCAACTTTCCTTGAAGCTGACTGTTCAACCACCGCTTTATCAGTCTTTTTCTTTGTATTCATTTTATTACTTCTCATTTATGCATATAAACTTCGCATTATACTAGATTATTTTCATTAGATAAAATAAAAGCAGTCAGAAACTACTGACTGCTTTATTTTTATGGCGGGCCAAGAAGGAATCGAACCCTCAACCTACGGTTTTGGAGACCGTCGCTCTGCCAATTGAGCTATTGACCCAGATACTGCTAGCAGTAATTATGCAATAACTTTAGCTACAACGCCCGCACCAACTGTACGACCACCTTCACGAATTGCAAAACGTAAACCTTCATCCATCGCGATTGGGTTGATTAACTCAACAACCATTTTCACGTTATCACCAGGCATAACCATTTCTACACCTTCAGGAAGCTCACAAGCACCTGTTACGTCTGTAGTACGGAAATAGAACTGTGGACGATATCCTTTAAAGAATGGAGTATGACGACCACCCTCTTCCTTAGAAAGAACATAAACTTCAGCTTCGAATTTTGTATGCGGTTTGATTGAACCTGGCTTCGCTAATACTTGACCACGCTCTACATCTTCACGCTTAGTTCCACGAAGAAGAACACCAACGTTATCCCCTGCTTCACCACGATCAAGAAGCTTACGGAACATCTCAACACCAGTACAAGTTGTCTTAGTAGTTGGGCGAATTCCTACGATTTCAAGCTCTTCACCAGTTTTAACAATACCAGACTCGATACGACCAGTTACAACTGTACCACGACCTGAAATTGAGAATACATCTTCAATCGGCATCAAGAATGCTTTATCGATCTCACGCTCTGGCTGTGGAATCCAAGTATCTAATGCATCAAGAAGTTTTTTAATCGCCGGAACACCAATCTCAGACTCATCTCCTTCGATTGCTTTAAGTGCTGAACCAACAATTACTGGAGTGTCATCACCAGGGAACTCATAAGCATCTAAAAGCTCACGAACTTCCATTTCTACTAATTCAATTAACTCTTCATCATCAACCATATCTGCTTTGTTTAAGAAAACAACGATATATGGAACACCAACTTGGCGTGATAAAAGAATGTGTTCACGAGTTTGTGGCATAGGACCATCAGCTGCTGAACAAACGAGAATTGCTCCATCCATTTGCGCTGCACCAGTAATCATGTTTTTCACATAGTCAGCATGCCCTGGGCAGTCAACGTGTGCATAGTGACGATTTGGCGACTCATACTCAACGTGTGAAGTAGAGATTGTAATACCACGCTCTCTCTCTTCCGGTGCGTTATCGATCTGATCATATGCACGAACATTACCACCTACAGCTTCGTTACCTACTTTAGTTAAAGCAGCTGTTAAAGTTGTTTTACCATGGTCAACGTGTCCAATTGTACCGACGTTTACGTGCGGCTTACTACGACTGAAAGTTTCCTTAGACATAATATCACTCTTCTAGATTAGATTTTACACGGAAGGGGAATGGTGCTCATAACCGGAATTGAACTGGTGACCTCGTCCTTACCAAGGACGCGCTCTACCAACTGAGCTATATGAGCATAATGGAGCGGGTGATGGGAATCGAACCCACACTATCAGCTTGGAAGGCTGAAGTTCTACCATTGAACTACACCCGCAGAACTCATTTAATATAAAATTTGGTGGTGGAGGAAGGATTCGAACCTTCGAAGGCATAGCCGCCAGATTTACAGTCTAGTCCCTTTAACCACTCGGGAACTCCACCAAAGAAGTCATCATTATATACCGTGATTTCGATCTGTCAATTTTATTTTTGAGTGATTTTTTACCAACTCTTTCAACTGACCGAAGCATCTAAAACTCACATTATTGAAGCTGACGATAGGCATCAATAAGCGCTTTATCTTTGTTATAGATGTCTGCACGGAAAGAGATACTATCACCCTCAACTCGAACTGTCATGTATAAAGTATAGACAGGTATCTTTTTATCCTTCCCCAAACTGACATGAGCCTCTGAAGAACGCCTAAATGCCGTCTTTATACGACTTTCATCCCAGCCTAGATCGCCTAAAAAATACTCAGCCAATTCTTCTGGATTCTCAATTCTGACGCAACCAGAACTGAAGTCTCTAGACGTTCTATTGAAGAGAGATTTAGAAGGCGTATCGTGCAGATAAATAGCATGTTTGTTAGGAAACATGAACTTCACACGCCCTAAAGAGTTGTGATCACCGGGGTCTTGACGTAGTTGGAATGGGAAATTACGATTACTATATTCAGACCAATCCACTGTTCCCGGATCAATTTCTTGTCCATTTTGAAAGATTCTAATTTTTGAACGGTTTAATGCGTATGGATCTTTCTTCAATCTTGGCAAAAAGTCTTTAACTGCCATAGATCTTGGAACATGCCAATAAGGACTGAAGACGATATAGCTCATAGGCGCCATAAATACCGGAGTTCTTCTTGCATCTCGTCCCACAACTGTTTTAGCAGTCATGACTTCCTCATCGTTCTTGATCACAGAATAACTAAATCCTGGGATATCCACCATGATGTAATGCTCCCCCATTGTTTCCGGCATCCAGCGCCAGCGCTCTAAATTAAGCTGTATTTGCTGAATACGCTCCTCATTGGATCTATTTAACTCCGTGATTGTTTTGCGCCCTGGCGCACCATCTGGCTCTAAAAGATGCGTTCTTTGAAATGTTTTTACTGCATCTTGCATCTGCGCATCATACTGCTCGGAATCTCCTGCGTCATACCCTAAGTAATTTAAGCGATCTCGAAGCTTCATTACCCGATCAGCACTCATTCCGAGCTTAATTGTTGCACCTAAAGGCACGATTTCTGGTTCTAGCTCACTCTCTTTCGCTTGAAATGATGCTAACGCTTGTTTCAAACTTTGATATTGCGGATATCGTGGTGTTAGCGCATTCAATGCATCTTTAGGACTTCTACTTTGAAGCACTTCAACCATCACATTACTAACATCTATCGATCGCCCTTCTAGTAACCATTCTGAATCTTTACGCTTTATCTCCGGCATTCCTAACACCATATCTCGGATGTAAGATAATCCCCCGTCATGTAATAACGCACGAATCTCAGCCTGATGCTGTCCTACTTCTCCACTTTGAAGGAGATTTTCAATTCTTCCAACATGATAAAGAGAAGGAATTAGCCCTTCCCCTTCACTTGCAAGTAACGTTTGATACAGAGATTCTCCTTGAGAAGTTAATCCTTTCTGATTCACAAGTACGATCTCTTTAATCTCTTCTGAATCAATCAAATCTAGATATATCTCTTTAAAACGCGCCTGATCTTTAGAATTTACACGAGTCTTATAAGCATATACTTCGCTTGCTTTAGGCGCTTTATCCGCCCAATAAGAAGCTCTATATCGATAATCGGGGGTTTTTACTTGCGTAAATTTTTGATAATTTTCTAAAAGTCCCGCTTCGTCCACTAATGTAAGATTATCAACATTAACATGCTGGCTTTGTAACGGAGAGATAGGAGATTCAGGAATAACTGTTTTCTCAGACAGCTCTAAATTACGAGGTGTATCTGCGATCGTCATTGTAATCACTGCATCGCCCACTTCGATAGCTGTTGTTTCTACACCCTTTGAGATCGATGAAGCTACATTCTTAGAAGCCACCTCATTTATTATCGAATTCGGTTCAATAGCACTACTTACCTCTTGCTCTGATAACAAATTAAGAACAGGAGCCGTTTGCTCTTCTAAAGCTCCTCCCGAAAAAAAACTCGAAAGCTGAGAAACATCTTGTCCATTTAGCTTCACTTCAACAGATTCTCTATTTCCGGTAGTCGCTGAATATACCAATCCCGGCACCAAGGCAAGACTCAAACTAATTGCTATTAAATTTTTTTTCATTGCTTTATCTCAATTCTTATACTTTTAATATTTAGAGCTATTCTCTTGTTATATCAATAACTCTTTCAATATTTGTAATTCCTGAATCTCTTTACTGAATCTCTTTAATTTTCTTCTCTAAAGCCTTTCATCATTGATGAATGACTTGTTACTTTACTTCTCGCTTTAATGTATGTAGATCATAGGGTGTTTCCTGATACACACAATAGTTCAGCCAATTTGCAAATAACATATTGCCGTGAGATCTCCATGTGACATGCGGTCCATTATCAGGGTTATTACCCTTATAATAGTTCTCTGGAATGGCAATCTCATCGCCTTTATCAACATCTCGGCGATATTCACGATCAAGCGTGTCAGCATCATATTCGCCATGTCCCATGACATACACATGACGCAGATCTCTGTTTGCCACAATATGAATGCCGGCAACATCAGATTCTGCCAATACCATTAAATCATCATGTTTTTCGATATCTTCACGCCTTACTTCAGTATGTCTGCTGTGTGGCGCATTGAACGAATCATCAAAGCCTCGAAGCAGTTTCACATTCTTCTCAAGCACATCATGCTCAAAAACCCCGAAACGCTTCTCTTCCAAATCATATTTTGGAACACCGTAACGATGATAAAGCCCCGCTTGCGCGCCCCAACAGATATAGAGCGTGGAAAAGACATTTTTATCCGCCCATTCCATGATTTTAGTAAGCTCTTCCCAATATTGCACTTCTTCAAATGGAAGCGTTTCTACCGGCGCACCTGTAATAATGAATCCATCAAAATTTTCATCTTTAATTTCATCAAAGGTACGATAAAACGCATTTAAGTACGCCTCATCGGTATTTTTAGGTTGATAACTCTCTGTCGCAATAAATACCGGATCAATTTGCAAAGAGGTATTCCCCAGCATTCTTAAGAGCTGAGTTTCTGTCACTTCTTTGAGTGGCATTAAATTTAAAATGGCAATTTTAAGGGGACGAATATCTTGCGCAATCGCACGATCATCATCCATTACAAAGATATTTTCATTCTTCAGCACTTGATATGCCGGCAATTTACTTGGAATTTTAACAGGCATTATTTGCCTCCTCTATTCATTCTCAATAATCCCTTTCATCTTAAAAAAGGATTACTTATCATACCTAATAATCATTATAAATATCTATATTAAGAAGATATCACAATCACTTACGTCACTATTTTCGATACAAAATCACGTAACAACAAGAAAAGAGCTGTTTGAAAAATTCTAAACAGCTCTTATAAATATGCATTCAAAAATACGTTCTCAATATCCGTTACAGAGTCGCAACAAATTTAAGAATATCTTCAGATGTCATATTGAAATCATGATTCTTGTGATTTTTTTAATGCTTGATCGATATCGGCAATTAAGTCATTCACATCTTCTAAACCCACAGAAAGGCGAATTAATTCAGGTAAAACCCCTGCTTTCTTCAATCCTTCTTCATCTAATTGTGAATGTGTTGTGCCGGCAGGATGAATGACCAAGCTCTTCGCATCTGCAACGTTTGCTAATAGTGAGAAAATTTCAAGATTATCAATAAACTTAATGCTCGCTTCTTTCCCGCCTTTCACGCCAAACGTAAAGATTGCGCCCACACCTTTCGGGAAGTAATGCTGTGCTCTTTCGTAATATTCGCTTGATTCAAGTCCAGGATGCTTCACCCATGCAACATCAGGATGTTGCTCTAAATGTTTTGCAATTTTAAGCGCAGATTCTGTCATTCTCTCAACACGAAGGCTTAATGTTTCTAAACCTAAAAGAATTAAGAATGCGTTGAAAGGACTGATACAAGCGCCGGTATCACGAAGCAATTCCACTCGGCATTTAAGGATATATGCCGCTTCTCCAAGATCTGCATATTGCAAACCATGATATGCCGCATCTGGCGTATTAAAGCCTGGATAACGAGGATTATCTTTGAAATCAAAGTTACCGTTATCAACAATGCCGCCGCCAATAGAAGTGCCGTGTCCGCCGATATATTTCGTCAGCGAATGCACAACGACGTTGATGCCATAATCTTTCAAATTGATCAAATACGGCGTACCAAACGTATTATCCACGATTGTGACGATTTTATGCTTTTGCGCAATTTCCACAATTTTTTCAATATTGGGAATATTAATATCTGGGTTACCGATACTCTCAAAGAAAATTGCTTTCGTTTTGTCATTAATTGCAGCTTCCAATCCTTCAAAGTCTTCCGGTTCAATAAAATGAACCTTAATACCAAATTGAGATTGTAAACGGTTATTAAAGAGCGTGTAAGTACCGCCGTAAATCGTGCTAAGCGTGATGATCTCATCGCCCGGCGTTGCCACGTTCAATACAGAATATAAAATTGCCGCCATTCCCGAACTTGTAGCAAGTCCGCCAACACCTTTTTCAAGCGCAGCAATACGCTTTTCAAGAACATCCGTTGTCGGATTCATAATGCGTGTATAAATATTTCCCGGCTTTGCTAATCCAAAAAGATCGGCAGCGTGCTGAGAATCATCAAAAACGTAGCTTGAAGTTTGGTAGATAGGAACGGCTCTTGAACGTGTTTCGTCGATTTCTTGGCCGGCATGAAGCTGTAGAGTGTCAAAACTCCAGTTTTGGGTAGTCATTAAATGAACTCCTAAATTTTATTGGTTTTACACAGAACGTGTAAGAAAAGTAGTAATCGCATTAAGTCCAAAAAATTAGAAACGTAAACTTAAATGCTTGACACATAGCTATATCGCACCCACAAAGAGAATGCAATAACCCGCTAAAAATAAGAGTTCCCGCAAAAGAACGTGAAATCGTGATAAATCATTCTTAATATTGTGAAAATCAGAGATAAAAACCATTGCTGAAAAAACGGCAACTCTGTCAAAATCCAGATAAAAACATCAATAAAAAATATCAACGAAAAAATACCGATGAAAAATCTCATAAAAGATCTTTAGCATCGGTATTTGATTTACAGCCCTATTTTAATAGCACATCGCTGTCAGTCATTATCATCAAGTTGAATCCATAATGTATCCAACTGAATTGTTATAACTGATTAGAATCTTGGAGAGATATTTGGCGCAATCACCTTCAAAATAGGTTGTGTAAAACTTGTAGAGGATTCTTCTTCCTCATTATTACTCGTGTTCCCTCATTATTCAGACCGATAAACTTCTTTGCCGGCAATATAGGTTGCCGCAATGGCACGATCATCACCTAATGTCATCTGAATGAAGAGCATTTCTTCTAAACTTTCGGAATATTTCATACGATATTCAATAATTGGCGTGGATTGTAGATTTAAAACCACTAAATCCGCCTCCATTCCCACTTCAATGGCACCGACTTTATCGGCAATCGACAACGCTTCTGCCGTGCCTTTCGTTGCTAAATAGAATGTATGGAAAGAAGAATATGGCGCACCATTCATCTGCGCTGCTTTATACGCTTCATTCATGGTTTGCAAGATGGAGAAACTTGTACCGGCGCCTAAATCCGTTCCTAATCCCACTTTAATCGGGCGATCGCTCTTCTTCGCATGATGCACATTAAACGCGCCAGATCCTAAGAAAAAGTTAGAAGTCGGGCAATGAGCAACCGCTGCGCCTCTTTCATTTAACACATGAAATTCCCGCTCTGTTAAATGCACGCCATGACCATAAATCGCCCGTTCACGCAGTAAATTATAACGATCATACACATCGGTATAATCAATAGATTCAGGGAAAAGCTCTTTCACCCAAGCGATCTCGGCAATATTTTCTGAAACATGAGATTGAATCAAGGTATCGGAAAACTCCGTTGCTAAAGCGCCCACCATTTCTAGCTGTTCACGAGTTGAAGTTGGCACAAATCTCGGCGTAATCACATATTCCGCACGACCTCTTTTATGCCATTTTTCGATGAGCGCTTTCGATTCGTCATACGCTTTCTCCGGCGTATCTAACAACGCTTCCGGCGCATTGCGATCCATACAGACTTTTCCTGCCATAATGCGCATATTGTATTTCTCAGCTTCTGCAAAAATCGCCTCCACAGATTCCGGAAATACCGTACAAAACACGGTTGAAGATGTCACACCGTTTCGGCGTTGTTCTCGCAGAAAAACTTCCGCCACTTCATCAGCATGGGATCGATCTTTGAAATTTTGCTCGGCAATAAAGGTGTAATTATTGAGCCAATCAATGAGCTGTTCGCCGTAAGAAGCGATAATCTGCGTTTGCGGATAATGCACATGGCTATCAATAAATCCCGGCATGATTAAACTATTATGATATTGCGTTACCGGCATATCACCAAGCCTTGGAAGTAGTTTTTTTGCCGTTCCTACTGCCGTAATCTTGCCTGATTCCATCACAATAATCGCATCAGATTCATACCAAAAACACTCTTCCACAGGATAGAAGAAAGGATCTTTCGTAAACGATAACATTGCGCCACGAATCGCTGTTTTAGTAGGAATTGCAATCGTTTCTATTGCCGGCATGAGGTTTTTCCTTTAAATATGATTTGATTCTTATGATGTGATTCTGTTCTATCTCATTTTAATTATTTAGATAGATTTCCATATATCGTGAATAGTGAATAGTGAATAGTGAAATTAGTTTAAAAGTTCAATGAACAAATAGAGCTGATTCAGCGCCGGATCGAATACTTGCATTCTTCTACAAATCCCGTGCCAGCACTGTTAATCCGTTTTAAAGTTTTAAATCACAATGACGATATTCAATCTTTTAAAAGTATCTTTATGGAAAGATACTTTTCAGGAAGATATCATATTTCTACGAAAAGTCGAATAACTCTTTCACTTATTCTTGGGTTATTTTTCAGTGTATCTATTGGGTGGTTACGTAAAATCGATTTAAAAATGAGTAATGGCGCAACAAAAGTTGCAATATCGCTGATTCAAATGTTTGCATCCTTCTAAATATCCAGTGCCAGCAATATCCTTTTTTAGATTTCCATACCCAAACATCTATCAATTATTTTTTGCTCTGTTTATAAACAATACTTTTATGCTGATTTTTTTCATCTACATATCTCACAGTCCTAGCCCTCTTTGAATTGAAATTTCATGAAAAACTGCGTAAAGTCGACAAGAAGATTCACGATCATCTTCCATTTCCCGACTTGAAGTGCCGTTATGCCGAAAAAAACATCTCATACAACGCCCGAATGCACCTCTGATTTAATTGATACGATTATTCAGAAATGGCAAAAAACCGATTTGCCGGCAACAAACTATATGGGCACAGAAATTATCGGCAGAATTGTTCGCTTAAATGCGTTTATTCAGCTTCAAAGTGAACAGAACTTTGCGAAATATGATCTTTCCATTGGCGATTTTGATCTACTCGCTGTGCTTCGAAGAGAAGTTTCCGAGCAATTAACGCCGAGAAAAATTCAAGAGCTAATCATCGTCTCTTCCGGCGGTTTATCCAATCGAATGACGCGCCTTGAAGCCAAGAATCTCATTGCAAGAATTCCTGATCCTAACGATCGCCGAGGTGTGATTGTCATTCTCACGTCTAAAGGCAAAGCGCTTATCGACAAAGTTGCGCCTACGCATTTGGCGTTAGAAAATGAATTGGTAGCAAATCTTTCACATGAAGAACAAGCGCAATTATCCGCACTTTTAAAGAAAATTTTACTTCCTATTGAACAATCAAAATGATTACCCTCAAGAACCATTCCTTTGTAACATTTAATTTTTATCTACACTATCAAAATATTTTTTCAAATACTCATAAACATAATTAGCGACAAAAGAATATTTAGTCCGAATGGGACGACACATTATGATTCGCCAAGAAATAGGATCTTTAAAATGTTTTTGAACAATTCCTTTATGTGTATAAAAACTTGCAATAGGCGCCGGTAAAATAGTTACAAAAGATGAGTTACTTACCATCACTATTAAAAAATCCCAAGAACCAGATACTACTGTTTTTTTAGCATGCACTTTATATTCATCAAGCTTTTTTTGAATTTTTCTCTGTACCATAAAGGTTGAATCTAACGTTGCCATTAACGTGTCATTTAAATCAGTCCAATCTATCTTATCCTTCATAGCAAGCGGATGATTTTCATTAACAAAAGCGGTTAACTCATTTTCAACAATAAAATGCTCTTCAATGATGTCAGGGTTTATATTGCTTGGATCTAGCAAAAATACGATATCTAATTCATTAGATATGAAAATATTTTGCAACTCATAGGCACCCTTTTCAATAATCTCTATATCCAATTCTGGATGAACTATAATTAAATTCGCTAAAACATCTGCAAAAATAGCGCTTTGCACTAAAGGAGGAATTCCTATTTTTATTTTCCCCTTTAATTGGCTGTAACCATGCCTCACAGCCATCAACATATCATCATATTCTCCAACAATTTTTGAGATGTATTCATAATATATCTCTCCCGCATTCGTTAGTTTTTGTAATCTTCCTCCATATCTATCGAATAACAGGATTCCTTCTTTCTCTTCAATAGACTTAATAAGTTGGCTCAATGAGGGTTGCGAGATGTAAAGCTTTTTAGCAGCTTTAGATAAATTATAATCACAACGAACTATTTCTAAAAAATACCTCATTTGTTTAATTTCCATAATGCTTTCAACTCCCTATAAGCAAGACTTATACACGGTATAACAATCTACTAGTAGCATTATATTAATATGTTATCTAATATTTTTTATTATATATGCATGATTTTTTCCGTGAATAAATCTATAACTGCGTAAGTGGTTAAGAATTAGGGGTAAATATGATAAATAAAAAAATAGAAATGCAAGATATAAGCTCTCTATTAAAAGACGGTATGAGCATTATGTTCGGTGGATTTATGGGGGTTGGCACTCCCCCTAGATTAATCCAAGCCATTTTAGATTCAAAAATAAAAGATCTCACAATTATTGGTAATGACACAGCTTTTCCCGATAGTGGCATAGGCTTATTAATTAAAAACGATAGAGTCAAAAAAGTTATCACTTCCCATATTGGTACTAATCCGGAGACAGGAAAAAAAATGATCGCCGGGGAAATTAACGTTGAATTGGTACCGCAAGGAACTCTCGCAGAAAGAATTCGCTGCGGTGGCGCAGGTCTTGGTGGAATTTTAACTCCCACTGGTATCGGTACTATTGTAGAAGAAGGTAAACAAAAACTTACTATTGATAATCAAGAATATCTTCTTGAGCTCCCTTTAAAGGCTGATCTAGCTATTATTCATGCTCAAAAATCTGATGAAGTTGGAAACCTTATCTATGAACTTTCGGCTAAAAACTTTAATCCTTTAATCGCTCTAGCTGCTGATACTGTTATCGCAGAAGTAGATCAAATTGTTCCTGTTGGAGCCATAGAGCCTGATGCTGTAATGACGCCGGCTACGCTCATCGACTATATCGTCTATCCATAAACTCAGGAGATTTTACTATGAATGCTAAAGAAATTATTGCTCGCCGTATTGCCATGGAATTCAAAAATGGGGATGTTGTTAACCTTGGAATTGGATTGCCAACCTTAGTTGCAAATTATATTCCTCAAGATGTGCACTTAACCCTACAATCTGAAAATGGCTTCTTAGGCTTATCCGCTCTTGATCCCAATAATGAAAACCAAAACCTCGTAAATGCCGGAGGGCAACCCTGTGGAATTATAGATGGGGGATCAACATTTGATAGTGCTTTTTCCTTCGCTCTGATACGAGGTGGACATGTTGATGCTTGTGTCTTAGGAGGATTAGAAGTAGATCAACACGCAAATCTAGCTAACTGGATGGTTCCTGGAAAAATGGTTCCGGGAATGGGGGGCGCAATGGATTTAGTTAGTGGTGCAAAAAAAGTCATTATTGGTATGGAACACTGTACAAAAGCAGGCACGCCTAAAATACTTTCCAAATGCACCCTCCCCTTAACAGCAAAAGCAAAAGTTCACCTTATTGTCACAGAATTAGCTGTTTTTGAGTTTTCTGAAAATAAACAACAACTCATTCTAAAAGAACACGCTCCAGGTGTAGATCTACAAACCATAAAAAACAATACATCCGCTGATTTTATCATTTCCGATAATTTTAAAGAGATGTCTCTAGCAGTTTAACTAAAGCAAAGGAGGTCTAAATGACAGCTTTATTTGGCTTATTAACAATAATATTAGTCTTAGTTGCAATTATGACTAAACGTATGTCAGCAATGTCTGCACTAATTATCATTCCCGTAATAATGGCGCTACTTGCCGGTTTCCCAATAGGCGATATCAATCAATTTGCTATTAATGGTATTAAAACTATCGCACCCGTCGTCGGTATGTTTGTATTTGCAATTATCTTTTTTGGCATATTAACTGATGCAGGAATGTTAGATCCTATTATAGATAAAATTCTTAAATTTGTAGGTCTCAACCCAGCAAAAATAGTACTTGGAACTGCAATTCTTGCCTCAATCGTACATTTAGATGGCTCCGGCGCTGTCACATTCTTAGTAACAGTACCAGCAATGCTTCCTCTATATAAGCGACTGAAAATGGACCCAAGGATTTTAGCCTGCGCTGTAGCTATGGGTGCCGGCGTCTGTAATATGTTGCCATGGGGAGGTCCTACATTACGAGCAGCTGCTTCTTTGCAAATTCCCGTCATGGAATTATTTACTCCGATGATTCCAGCGATGGTTAGCGGATTAATATTTATCTATATATGCTCATGGGTCTTAGGGAAAAGGGAAGCTAAAAGATTAGGTCTAATTGGAGGAGTCTCTCTTTCTAGCTCAGATCCCACAATTTCAATGTATATCAAGGAACTTACGGAAGAAGAAAAAGTGCTTCGTCGCCCTAAGTTTTTTATTATTAACGTTATTTTAGTTCTTTTAGTTCTAGGAACAATGATTTCTGGTATTGTGCAGCCCGTTTTATGTTTCATGATTGGTACGATTGCTGCTCTTTTAATTAACTATCCAAAAATAGATCAACAAAAAGCAAGAATTGATGCTCATGCAAAATCAGCATTAATGATGGCAACTATCTTATTTGCGGCAGGGATATTTACAGGAATCATGAAAGACTCAGGAATGCTGACTTCCATGGCGGATTATCTCGCAAATAATGTCCCTCACTCCTTTGCATCTCATTTCCCTTTTGTTTTAAGCCTTATTTCAATGCCCCTCAGTATTGTCTTTGATCCAGACTCTTTTTATTTTGGAGTTCTTCCTGTTCTTTCATCAGCAGGTGCTGATTTAGGTGTTCCGGCAATACAAATGGGACAAGCAGCAATACTTGGTCAAATGACAACTGGATTTCCTGTCAGCCCATTAACACCTGCAACCTTCCTATTAGTAGGCTTGGCAGGTATTGATTTAGCAGAGCACCAGAAGTTCACATTTTTATTTTTATGGGCTGCATCAATCGTTATGTCTTTCACAAGCATCATATTTGGTGTCTATCCTATATAAATTAATAACATCAACTTAAGGCAAGGAATATATCTCTATGAAAAAAATTAGAATTGGTTGTGGTGCAGGCTACGCAGGTGATCGAATTGAACCTGCTATCGAATTAGTAAAAAAAGGAAATATTCAATACTTGGTATTTGAATGCTTAGCTGAGCGTACAATTGCCATTGGTCAACGACAGAAAAAACATGATCCTAATTCTGGCTTTAATGAACTATTAGAGGAAAGAATCCGTGCAGTTCTTCCTACTTGCCTAGAAAAAGGGATTAAAATTATTACTAATATGGGGTCCGCAAATCCAAAGTCAGCTGCCGAATTAACGCTTAAAATAGCTCAATCAATAGGTGCCGAACAGTTGAAAATAGCTATCATAGAAGGTGATGATGTATATAACATTGTCATGAAAAATGATTACGTATTAGATGAACAAAAATGTAAAATTTCTGAATCTGGGAAAAACATTATTTCTGCCAACGCTTACATTGGTGCTACCCCAATTGTTGAGGCTCTCGTTCAAAATGCAGACATAGTAATTGCTGGTCGGGTAGCGGACCCCTCTCTATTTTTATCCATTATGATGTACGAATTTGGTTGGCAAGCAGATGATTGGAAAAACCTAGGAAAAGGTACATTGATTGGGCATTTATTAGAATGTGGTGGTCAAATTACGGGTGGATATTTTGCAGATCCTGGTTTTAGAGATGTCCCTAACTTAGCAAGACTTGGATTCCCTATTGCAGAAGTCAGCTCAAATGGTGATGCTATTATTACAAAAGTTGAAGGCTCAGGCGGTATCGTCAATATCGATACCTGTAAAGAGCAACTGCTTTATGAAATTCATGACCCTTCCGAATATAAAACTCCTGATGTCACCGCCGACTTCTCTCATGTTACATTCACACAAATCGGAAAAGACCAAGTACTAGTAACTGGTGCTACCGGCACAGAAAAACCTGCAACATTAAAAGTGTCTGTCGGCTATGAAGACGGCTTCATTGGAGAGGGTGAAATCTCCTATGCCGGTCCTGGCGCCGTTAATAGAGGAAATCTAGCTCTTGAAATCGTCAAAGAACGTTTTGAATTAATTAATCTTCAAGCTCAAGAATTACGATTCGATCTCATCGGTGTCAATGCTCTTCACGGATCAACCTTATCCAATCATTCTGAGCCTTATGAAGTAAGAGTTCGTGTTGCTGGTCGCTTTGATACTAAAAAACAAGCATCTATTATTGGTAATGAAGTAGAAACACTTTATACCAATGGTCCTGCTGGTGGTGGAGGTGCTTTTAAAAGTGTTAAAGAAATCATAGCCATGGATTCTACTAAAATGCCTAGGAATTTAGCAAAATTACATGTAAGTTACTTGGAGATTTAAGATATGAAAATAAGAGAAATAGCACATTCACGTACTGGTGATAAAGGTAATATATCAAACATATCGCTCATTGCTTACGATATAAAAGACTACGATTTATTAAAAAAACATGTTACTACAGAGCAAGTTAAAGCTCTATTCTCTGATAGTGTCAAAGGCGATATTATCCGTTATGAACTCCCCTTAATCGGTGCTCTTAATTTTGTGATGTATGATGCTCTAGGCGGTGGCGTAACTCGCACCTTAGCGTTAGATATGCATGGAAAAGGTCTGAGCTCCGCCATATTAGATATGGAGATTAAGGAGTAATTATATGAAAAATATCGTTATTGTTAGCGCAACGCGAACTGCCATTGGTGCATTTAATGGCGCACTATCATCCGTTAATGCTATAACACTTGGTCAAACAGTTCTAAACTCAGCTCTAGAGCGAGCTGGATTAGATGCAAATACTATTGATGAAGTCATCATGGGAAATGTGCTACAGGCAGGTCTTGGGCAAAATCCTTCAAGACAAATGGCATTAAAAGCTGGTATTCCTATGGAAACACCGGCATTTACGGTCAATAAAGTTTGTGGTTCAGGCTTAAAAGCTGTAGCACTTGCTGCTCAAGCAATTAAAGCTGGCGATTCTAATATTATTGTGGCTGGAGGTTCAGAAAATATGAGCCAAGCGCCCTACTTACTTCCAAAAGCTCGTTGGGGATATCGTCTTGGCAACCAGGAAGTGATCGATACTCTAATCCACGATGGTTTAACTTGTGCTACCAATCATTATCACATGGGAATCACTGCTGAAAATATTGCCGAAAAATATGGTATTACTCGCCAAGAGCAAGATGCATATTCATTAAGATCCCAACAATTAGCCTCTAAAGCTGTTGCTAATAACTTGTTCGATTCTGAAATCACCCCTGTGCTCATTAAAAGCCGTAAAGGAGATACTATCTTTTCAAAAGATGAGTATCCAAAAGCAGATGCGACTTCCGATGATTTAAGCAAACTTAGACCGGCTTTTAAACCTGATGGCACTATTACAGCAGGAAATGCGTCCGGTATTAATGATGGTGCTGCCGCATTAGTATTAATGAGTGAAGATAAAGCGAAGGCGCTAGGACTTACTCCCTTAGCTCGTATCGTGAGCTACGCAAGTGCAGGAGTTGATCCAGCATTCATGGGAATGGGTCCTGTTCCTGCTACTCAACAAGCATTATTAAAAGCTAATCTTACGCTGAATGATATTGATCTTATCGAAGCTAATGAAGCCTTTGCGGCGCAATTTTTAGCAGTTGGGCGTGAATTAAATTTAGATATGGATAAAACTAATATCAATGGTGGCGCCATTGCTTTAGGTCATCCTATCGGTGCGAGTGGTGCTCGAATTCTCGTAACGTTATTACATAACCTAAAAGCTCACGATAAAACTCTTGGTCTTGCCACTTTATGTATTGGCGGAGGGCAAGGAATAGCAATGGTTATTGAGAGAATGAACTAAGTTTTTAAATTATTTTAAAAGTCCTATAACTATTGAATCTGGTTATAGGACTTTTTTATTTTAGTACATCAAATGAATCACTTTATGCGGGCTTTCCGCCATTAAATCGCCGGCTTCTGGCTCTGTTTCATCAAACATCGATAACCCACAATGCTCGAAGAATCGTAATGCCGGCACATTATCTGCATAAACATCGGCATATTCGGCATTTAAAACTTCGTGTGCAAAATAGAGAAGCGCACTGCCGATGCCTCGGTGTTGTTTCTCTTTGATGACGGCAATTCGCTCAATAGAATCTTCTTCCACAGCAAGTACAGCAATGAGTTCTGATTCATTTTCTGACTCAAAAATGCCGTAAAGCTCGCTCACTTCTGATAGAAATGCGATTTCTTCCGCTTCACTATTGGTGTATAACGTTTTGCCGGCAAGCGCATTACTCTGCTCTAGCCCTGCATAAACAACTTTTCCGGCAGTTTCTTTTTCTGCAACTGCTTCCAACTTTTTTAAGACAAAAGAAAACGCTTCATTCGAAGCGTTTACAAAACTATTTTCTGCAATCTTGCTCATCATCAATCTTCCTGTTCATCCGATATTTATGGAATCATATTCTATCGTACTATTTTAAGATTGAATCTCACAGCGACAACTCTTGTACCATGATTGCGCAGAAATATCGTTAAATTCTTTAATTTGGCTCTTCCACTCGCTCATCATGCGGTCTTGAATCATATCTTTTCGCAACGTTAGAGAATTTCCCAGTCACAATTGCACAGATATACGCATAAATCGCACCTAAAACAGCACCAATTGGCGCAGCGATGAGTAATTTATAAGAGAAAGCACGTAATCCAAGCATATTTGCAATCGGTTCATCAATGACGAGCACTAACCCGATCAACACTAATAAATAGATAAACGTTAAAATAAATCCTCGGCGCACAGCTGCCATTCTAAATCCGCTATCTAAAGCACCGCTTCCAAAACCGCTCATCCAAAATCCTAAGATCAATCCCAGTGGCAATACCGCCGAAAATGTCATAACAGAAAATGGCACAATTTTGCTAATTTGGATTGCATCTTGCACGTTATCTGCAACCAATGCATTTAGGACAAAATATCCTACAATAAATGTAACTAATGCAAGAAGATCAAACAAATAGAAAAACGTTAACGTAATCCGTCCTCGCTGATTCCCTTGATATACCTGATTTCCTTGGTTTGTCATAATGAACTCCTTTTACGTCATGATTTAACCAAAATAGATGAATTTTATAGTGCTATCAGTGTAAAAGGAAACCTTAATGATTGACAGTTATTTAAGAAAATATTATTAAAATAATAGATATTAATCATCTATTTAAGTATCTCCTAATGATAGATTAATGATTTATAACAATTCTTTTTTTAGAGCTTTCTGAACATCTTGGAGCTGTGATATCTGCCGAATTAAAGTAAAGGAGTTTGAATATGAGCAAACAAGTACAAAAGAAGCCGTTTTCACATTATTTTGGACACTCATTTTTATACGTAGGTATTTCCGGCTTGATTCTCTTATATTTCTTGCTGTCGGAACCATCAGCTCTTTGGTATGTGATGATTCCTTTCATAGTTATCAGCGTTATTTTTTTCTCTATTATAAGCCTTATTATCGCCGCATCAGTATATGAAGCTAATACTCTTAAAGACTTAACGAAGTATGGTGCAATAATCAGTGGCGTAATCTCATTATTTATTTTAATGCTTATGTTGGTCAATCAGGTAAACAAGATAGAAGCTTTTTTTATCTTTCTTGCTATTTTTAGTGTTCTGTTTCTTTATGTTTTTACAATTCAATTCATCGTTTTCAACATCATGAAAAAATAAAACATTCCTCGAATAATTTCCTTCAAACCAAATCCCTTTTTGCGCTTAACTTCGGTAAGATAGTTCTTTCAAAATAATAAACGAACCGTTGATAGGAGCTTATTGTGAAGATTCTGCATACTGCTGATTGGCATTTAGGAAAATTGATTCATGGAATCTATATGACGGAAGATCAGGCGCATCTGCTTGATCAATTAATGGCATATATCGAAGCGGAATCTCCCGATCTCATCATCATTGCCGGCGATATTTATGATCGTGCTATTCCGCCGGTGGAAGCCATTGCGCTCTTTGATCAGTTCCTTAATCGGGTCGCTTTAGAGCTTGAAATTCCCATTATTGCCATTAGCGGCAATCACGATAGCCCGAAGCGTTTAGGCTTTGGCAGTGCCTTTTTACAAAATCGCAATTGCCATCTCATTACTGAGCTTTCCCAAGCGTTTTCGCCGATTCATTTTCAAGATCAATATGGCGATGTGAATATCTACACGATTCCTTATGTGGAACCTGCCGAAGTGCGTGCTTATTTTAAAAATCCTTCGATTCTTAGCCACGATGATGCGTTTAAAGCTTTATTACATGAAATTGCTAAAAACCTTGATCAAAAAGCTCGTAATGTGCTGGTACTTCATGCGTTTGTGATTCACTCTTCTACGCCGGAAAAACTTACGTCAGATTCTGAAAGACCGCTCTCTATCGGCGGTTCTGAATATATCTCTGCCGATTATTTCGAGGATTTTGATTACGTTGCGCTCGGGCATCTGCATCAAGCACATTCTATTAAAAATGATTCCATTCGCTATTCCGGTTCGCTTCTGAAATATTCCCTGTCTGAAGTTCATCACAAAAAATGTGTGTTAGAAGTGGAACTTCATGAAAAAACCGCGCCCATTGCCATTGAGAAAGTGAGTTTTACGCCAAAGCGAGATCTGCGAGAAGTGAAAGGCACCATCAAGGAACTACTCTTATTGCCGAAAAGTGAAGATTTTATTTTCGTCACATTACTCGATGAAACGCCGGTATTGCAACCGATGGAACAGCTTCGAACCGTCTTTCCAAACGTGATGCATATTCGCCGAGATCTGCAAAAAACGAGAACCCTAAAAGAAGATCAAAATCGGTTAAAAGAGATTGCCAAAAATGATGATCTTTCACTCTTTAAAGGATTCTATGAAGCGCTCACAGAGCGAGATCCTGATGCGGAAACCTTGAAGATTTTCAAAGAATCGCTCTCATCCATGCTCGATACGGAACAATAGGAGAATATATGCGCCCTTTAAAACTCACATTAACGGCATTTGGTCCGTATCAAGATCAAGAAATTATCGATTTCCAAAAGCTTCAACCTTACGATCTGTTCGTGATTTCCGGCAATACCGGCGCCGGTAAAACCTCTATTTTTGATGGGATTTCTTATGCGCTATTTGGCAGTGCAAGCGGGGAAGATCGTAAAGATCCGGCATCGCTCCGCAGTGATTTTGCTTCTGATTCTGAGCCAACTTCTGCCGAACTGATCTTTTCGCTTCGAGATAAAACCTACCGTATTTACCGGCAATTGCCTTATACAAAAGCCGGCAATAAGAGCCAAACGCCGGGGAAAGCGGAGATTTATGAAATTGATCTTGAAAATGACGATCTCTTTTCGGAAATCAATATTGTCGATCGTCAAATTCCCACAGAAGTCGATCGAAAAGTTTCTGAACTCATTGGTTTAAATAGCGCACAATTCAATCAGCTTGTCATGTTGCCACAAGGGGAATATCAGCGGTTTCTCACATCTTCTACCAATAATAAAGAAGCGATTTTACGCACCGTTTTCAATACGGAAAAATATCAAAAACTCACGGAACAACTCAAAGCAAAACGAGATCTTCAAAATGAGAAAGTCACTCGCTTAAACGCCAAAGAACAGCATCTTTTACATTCTCTTTTCACGCAATTACCGGTGCGAGATTCTCTGCTGTTCTCCTATCTTTCCGAAGATGATTCAGAAAAAAATGCAGAAAACAGCGCCGAACAAAATGCCAGCAAACGAGAAATTTCTGAAGCTGTTTCCATCAATGCACATCAAGCTTTAACCGCACTTGAAGCGGAAGCCGAGTTTTACTTTGCCAAAACTCAAGAAACAGAAGCAGAAATCACGGCAAAAACGGCGCTTAGTAAAACATTGCAAATGCAGATTGCACAAGGTGAAGCGATTAATGACGATTTTACGAAGTTATCGATGATTCAACAGCAACTGAAAAACCATTTAACAGAAGAAACCACAATCCAAACAGAGAAAATCCGCCTAGATCAAGCAGAGAGAGCGCAGCCCATTGAGAAATATCACGATGCCGTGATTCGCTTGCGAACGGAAGCGAAAGAAGCCTCCAGCAAACATCAAGTAACCACTAAAAAACTTGAAGAACACCAAGCGCTCGCCAAAAAAGCAGAAGTAAAATATGCCGAAGAAGTGGCAAAAGAACCGCTGAAATTAGCACTTCAAACAGAAATTATTCAGCTTGAAAGCAATCAAGCGCAAGTGGAATCGTTGGCGTCTCTGAAACAAGCGCTTGCCGGCATTCAGGCGCAACAGCAAGATGCTGAAAAAGCGCAACTCGCGCAAAAAACTCGCTTTAAAGCATTACAAAAAACAAGAGATATCCTGCAAGATAATCTTAAAGTGTTAGAAAAAGAAGCATTACCGGCATTTGCCTTAACGCAGTTACAGCAAGCTTTACAGGAAGTTGTCAGATCACTGAAAACAGAGAATGATCTCAAAGCTCGTATAGAAGTGCTACAAGAGAAATCCAAAACGGAAAAGCACCAAGCAGAAGAAGCGCAAGCCACATTTCAGGAAGCGTATCAACATTGGTTATCGAATCAATCTCAGCTTCTTGCAGAAAATCTCCAAAAAGGTGAACCTTGCCCTGTTTGCGGCAGTAAAGATCATCCGGCGCTTCATCTTCAGAAAGAAGTTTCCCATCAAGAATCTTCTCAAGAAAGTACTCAAATTGCCGGCAATCACGAAAACTCCAGCGATCACAATGATCACACCGATCGCAATGATGATTTCACAGAACTTCAGCAATCTTATCTACAACAAGAAGCGCAATATCAAAATACGTTATCGCAAATTACGCAGGTTTTAGCAGACTTACAGAAACACGAACCGATGATGCAATCGGCAATTTCGGTGCTTCAAAACTACCTCAATTCAGAAGAAGCGAAACTGATCTCAACGGTTGCAAGCTTATCGATGCCGGCATTTTTACAATTTTGTGAAAATCCATCATTGCCGGAAGCGCAAGCATTGTTGGCAGAAGTAGAAAATGCGCAAATGCATGCGAATCAGCAATCGCAAAAAGCAAACAAAGCGAGAACCGAGCTTCATACTAAAGATTCCGCCATTGAAACAGAACGAAAAGCGTTAGATTCTCTTCAAACTTCACTGCAAGAAATCGAGAAAAATCTTATCCTTAAAACCGCTGATATCACTCGTATTACCGAATCCATTCCTGAAGAATTGCAGGATATTGCCGAATTCAGAGCCAATTTACAGCAAAAGCAGACGGCATTTACGGCGATGAAACTCGCATTTGAATCGGCAAAAACAACATTAGATACTGAAATGCGTGCCGTTGCTGTTTTAGAAAGCCAAGAGAAACAAGAAAAACTCACTTTAGAAAAACTCATTCATGCCGGTATGGAAGCTCGGAAAACGTTAGATTGTGAGCTTATCAAAGCTGGTTTTATCAAGAAAAGTGAGCACAATGCCGGCAATCACGAACACGAAAATGGAAGCGAGAATAAGAACGAACTGATCGCCGATGAAGCAAGTTTTACGGCATCAAAGTTAGAAGCATCCCTGATCAAAGCGCTTCGAGAAACGATTCAAGATTTTGAGAAATTACAAGATAGTTTCAATCAACAAATTGCGATTCTACAAGAGAAATTAACGGATAAAACGCCGGTAGATCTTGCGAATTTAAAAACATCTTTAGAACAAGTAGAAGCTACGTTAATAGCGCTCAATGATGCAAAATCTCAAGCGAAACATCTCTATGATTTTGCAAAGTCTAGCCAAAATCAGATTGAAGATAATGCTAAAAACCTCGAAAAAGAACGAGATTACTTACAAAAAGTGATTGAAGTTCATGATCTTTTAAAAGGCGATAATGCGCATAAACTCTCATTTGAGCGCTATATTCTCATTGAATATTTTGAACAAGTGATTGAAGCCGCGAACCTTCGCTTACAGAAGATGACGAATGGACAGTTTGAATTCACACGTTCCGAAAGCCTTGCTTCTCACGGCAAACAGAGCGGTTTAGATTTAGATATTTATGATGCGTACACCGGCGAAGCGCGCGATGTGAAAACCCTTTCCGGCGGTGAGAAATTTAAAGCTTCTTTAAGTCTATCTTTGGGAATGGCAGATATTATCCAAGCGCATCAAGGCGGCATTTCTATCGGGATGATGTTTATTGATGAAGGTTTTGGTTCTCTTGATGAAGAATCCTTACAACAAGCGCTCGATGTGCTGATTGATCTTCAAGCTTCCGGCAGAATGATCGGCATTATTTCTCATGTGGAAGAGTTAAAGCAGAAATTACCGGCAAGAATCGAAGTTACCAAAACTGCCGGCGGTTTCAGTAAAACGAAGCTGATGACGCAGGATTTATAAAACATCTTCAAGACTGATATTTAAAATCAAACTTTCAAAATAAAACCTTCACTATAAAAAAGATTTGTAAGATTTCTATAGTGAAGGTTTTAGCAAATGAGATTGCATGAAATATTAGCTTCATCGCTGATTTAAGGCTGATTCGTGGCTAGTTCGAATGTTTGCATGCTTCTAAAGATCCTGCGCCAGCTATATGCGTTCCTTTGAAATATTTTGGGATTTTTTAGATCCTTTTCAATGTTTAAATCAATTGAACGATATCTCTCTAAACAGATCTCTAATCATAAATGCCGGCAATGATTCTTTCGCCAAGCGCGGGTCCAATACTCATTCCTAAACCTACTCGCATCAATACCGCTTTTACTTTTGAGCCTTTCTGAATAATGCTGAAAGGTTCGTTTCCTCTAGCGCCATATTCCCCTGCCCATCTTTCAATCACTTCTAAGGGCGTATTCAGCGTTTCTTCTGCTAATTGCAGTAACATGGCGTCAATCTCTTCGCTATTAAACGGTTTATGCGTCACGCCGTAATGATGAGAATCGCCAATAATCATATCGCCATACGGCGTTGGTGTGATGAGTAGATGAATGCCATTTTCCACATATTGCGGATATTTTTCTTCAATCATCGCTCGCAACTTTTCTGTTTCCGGAAGATCTGTGAATGCATCATAATGGGTACAACTTAATCCCGTAAATAGTGCATGTTCAAGCGGAATGTTCTCTTTCGGCCTTACTCTCAGCATCTGCAAACGGCAGGTTACCGGCGATAATTTCGCCATCTCTTCCGATAAAAGTGTTTGATAATCATGCCCTGAACAGATGATGATTTGCTCCGCATAAAACGTGCCTTTTGTTGTGATCAATTCGCCCGTTTCTGCATCCACATCTCGCACTAATGTTCCAAATTGAAATGTGACATTCGGCAAACTCTTTAAGTATTCCGAAATTTGCGGAATCGCTTCCCGAGAATAGAGTACTTGATCCTCTTCGCCATGCAAAATTGCCGGAAATTTCGCAAATCGCCCATCATATAATGCATTCTTTTCAGCTTCCGTAAGAAGCTGACTTTGGTAACCATGTTGCTTCGATTTTCTTTCCGAAAAAGCTTCTAATACCGCTTTTTCTGCTTCATTACGAGCAATTAAGAGCGAGCCTTTTCGCTTCAAAGAGATACCGGCATTTTTCTGCCATTCGCCCCAAATATTTCGGCTTGTTTGCGCCAAATGCAGCATTTTTCCCGATTGTTGCCCTGTGACAACGCCAAAACCAAAGTTCCGAATGGAAGCGCCAATTTGCGTTTCATTGCGCTCCAAAATTAAGACTTTCAAACCCCGTTTTGCCGCCGCATAAGCATGACTTAATCCGATAATTCCGGTGCCGACAATGGCAATATCATACTGATTCATGATGTGTTGATCCTTGCTAAAAAAACAATAATGGGCAAATTCTACACAGCATTTATGTCAGCTCTGTAACGACCAAATAAAAGAGGAATGACTACTAATAGTCATTCCTCTTTTTATCTCTATTTCATACGAATCGTTTATAAGCCATTTATAAATAGAAAAATTTAAAACTTTTCTATTTATTACAACCATTCAACCATTCGCATTGTTGAGGCTACTTATATCTCTGCTTATTAATAATATCCTACAAAGTTAATATAGAAGCCTTTAAAACGGTAATCTTGTTGGGTTAAGTCATCACTAAAGTCTGTGAAGTTATAGCCCACACCGATTCTAAAGTTATCTGTAATATCTTTATCAATTCCTAATAATAGCCCGCTCTTCGTTCCGCCATCTTTGACTTTAAGCGCGCGGTATTCACCAATTACATGCCACTTATTGTAAATATCATAACGAACTTGCGCCGCGGCAAAGAGTGCTGAGCTATCGAACCAAGTATTATTGAGATATCCAAATCGTGTATCACTCTTACGATACGCAACTTTTGCTGCATATTCCCAATTTGCATCTTGCTTATAAACCCCTTCCATTGAGAAGATATGAGATTTTTGGTCGTAATCAGAACCATAACCTACTTGACCGCTACTCGCATCGTCGTAGTAATAATTATATCGCCCAAATGCCGCCCACTTATTGTTATCCCATGGTCGATACGCAAATCCGATACCACTATCCACAAACTTCGCATCTTCTGTTCGGGTAACATAATCATAAGATTCTGAGTAGTTAAATTTCCCTTGGAATCTTAAGCTCTCATCAAACTTATAAGAGATACGATTCGTAGTTAACCACTGACGGCGATCATCAATCCCATTATCTCGGCGATATTCAAGCTTTGAACTGTACTCAATAATTTCATCTGTTTTTGAAATACTAGCACTGACGGCATTACGCGTACCTTTTTCATCGCCTTCATCACTATTCATCTGTCTTTTCAGTCGAGATTGTTGGAAAGTAATATTCGTACTCCAACCATCATCTAACAGATAATCAGCGCCAATGGTGTTCGCTAAGCCTTTTTCGTTATTATTTCCTCGTAAGCTCTGAACTTCATTGAAGATATTTAAACGATCCGTTAAACGCCAGCGTTGACCGACTGTTAAACCGGTTTGGCTATTATTAAATACAGAATCATAATCTGATTTTTGATTCGCAAACGTATAGTTTGCATACACCGTATGGTCGGGATTTAACTTATGCTCAAAGCCCGCTAAAATACTATGACCTCGAGTTCCCGTTGCGCCTTCGATATTAATAGAAGAGTTATCTCCATAGAAATAACTAGCCCCTAACGTTACCATATTATTTTTAGCATACTTCTTATTATCATCATCAATCGTGAGCTGACCAATACCATACACTTCTAAATCAGGTGTGGCATACATGCTGTAACGAACCGCTGCAAGCTTACCAATCGCTTTAAGTCCATTATTTTCAGTTTGAACTTGTTTCAATTCTCCCGTAATGGTGGAATCATTTTCAAATCGATATTCCGCAGATACTTGTGATTGGCTATAACTATTTTGATCTTGCTTAGCAACAGAATGACGAATATAAGTTAAGAAGTTATCACTGAGCTCGGCAGATATTTCAAATCCATACTCTTCCATTCCCGATATATTACTACTATAACCATTTGAAAAACCTTTCTCGGTTCGTTTGTACCAAGCACCGGTTTGCACATCTCTCTCTGTAACTCCTTGCTCACGAAGATTCACTCTTCCTTCTACAGCATAAGCGTCACCTTTACGGTCATTTCCATCATTACGATCAATTTGTGTAAAATTCAATCCACCATTATCTGAGTAAAAGGTAGGAACACCAGCATTACGTGTATGGGTATATTCTGCTCGCAAATAAGTACCATTACCTGCTTTTAAAATAGTATCAAAACCCATAATCTCATGAGCGGACTGTCCTGCTTGCCTCTCATCAACATAAGTTACACCAACAGCTAAATGGTCATTGAGCCAATATTGTCCACGGCCCCCTCGAGTAACATCTTTTGGATCAAATCCTGATGGGATGAACTCATAATCCACTAAAAGATATTGCTCAAATCCATTTAAAGGACCTTCCGTAATAATACTAGGGTTATGCTGGCTGACAATTTGTAAGAGAGGTCTTGTTAAAATTAATCGACCTTGCACCGCATCAAATTCATAATCCACACCTCTCTCTAAAAAGATAAGTGCTTGTGTTAAACCTGTTGATGGGTCAACGACTTTCACTTGAACCTTATCAGAACCAGGTAATACTTGTGTATGTCTTAAATAGTAAAGACTTCCCCCTGTTCCTAAGAACTCACTATGTCCTGGAGCTGATTGAGCTTGTGAACCGAACATTCTTAATGTTCCCTTGGTATCTCCATAGATCGTATTGTCATTCGTACGAAGATCTACAGCACCCCCATAGAGTGAACGGGAATAAGTTCCAAATTCTGTCCCTGTAATACCAGTATTAAAGTTCCCCCAAAGTGCTTGGTTTTTATCCCAATCGACTCTAGCATAGAAACGCCCCATCGTATCGACATCTCGATAAACTGTTGAATCATCCCCATAGGTTGGATAATAAAGATCTGGATCTAAAGATCTAAAGACATCTTCAGGATACGCTCGCCCAAATCCTCTAAATAGGTGTTTAATCTCTCGTTCTTTAGTATCTGCATGAGCAGTAATGGTATAACGCCCTTTCATTCTACTCTTTAAATAGAATGCTAAGCGCCCATCCGATAAAAGATCTGACGTCTGACTATTACCATCATCATCTACTTGTACTGTTTCTTGTCCTGCGCCTGTCACCTTTTTCTGATAGAGCGTGAAGTCAGCAATTCCTACCATAAAAAAGGAATCACCCGTAATATCAGTTTCTAACGTACGTGTGATTTTCCCGCCAAAAGGTGATGATACTTCCACATTAAACTGTCGTGCACCTAATGGGACTAAAAAGTCTGCTTCAAATTTTTTCTCTTGATCGACAGGATAAGACTCCCCATCAATATATACGCCTCCTTCCGGAAGGTTACTTCCTTGGATTCGAATACGTGAACCTATGAAAGGGATATTTTGACGATATAGATCATTAGAACCTACAACAGCATCAATTAAAGAATCTGTTAAAGCTTCCTCTTGTGTCAGCACTTGCCCTTTGATTTTCGAAATAGAATCTCGAATTTCAATATTTCCACGATCATCTTCCGCAGGGGTTACAAGGCGAATCTCCTTAGCATATGTTTCATCAAAATGACCTTCACGATCATACGCTCGAACAACATAGCGAAGATCATCATTTAATCTAAAACGAATATTCTCAGGAAGTTCCCCTGACCAATTCACAGAAGTAATCGCATTCACATCAACCGGAACAATTGCTACAGGAGTAACTAAGTCAACGTCATTGCCCCGATAAATTAAAATTTCATATTTAGAAACAAATGCAGAGTAGTTCGAACGAACATGAAACTCGACAGGTTTCATGATCTTACCATCATAAAAAGGAACATAGGTGGGAGCTGAAACAGATAGTTCAGCGCTCCCCATATTAGGATTTTCTGTTAACCAGATCATCCCATTATTTGGTAGTGAAATAATCTTTTGACTTGCTGCTTGAGTTGGTCGCTGTTTAAGACTAAACAGCGCCTGACCATCACCTGCACAAACCACAGACTCTGCACAACCTATGCTATCTTGCCCAATCCCTCCAGCGAAGGGTGCTGCAGCGACTGGCGCTGCAAACCCTGCAAGGATCATTAAAAGTCTTAAATCAAGAAGTTTCATACGTGCTTTCATTTAGATACCCTCCACTTCTTGTGACTCACTTCCCACAATAATCCGATTTTCATCATTAAGCTTGCTATTTAATAGCTCCTGTAAATATGCTTCACGTTCTTCTGATAACTTCCCAAGCTCCCACGTTTTAATGGTAATCACTTGAATATCATTCGCTTCAATCAATTCAATCATCTGTCCTAAGTATTGTTCATATTCAGGTTTCATACGTGCTTGATTGTTCACAAATAAAGCCTCACTCACCTCTAAGATCGTCTCTTCCGGTAACTGCACCGCAAAGTCAAATCTTGTTGGTAACCCTGGGGTAATACGTCTGACCAATGGGTTTGCTGTAATAAACTTCACACCTTCCGGTAAGGATGCAATATCCACCTTCAAGATATAGTTTCTACCACGCTCCCACTTACCACCTTTGATATCCTTCAAGTGATAACGTCCAAACTGATCCGTTGTAATAATGAGCCCTTCTGCACTCACGATACGTGTTCCAGGAATTCCTGGCTCCCCTGGATCTTGCATTCCATTTCCATTTCTGTCGTGGTATACCGTTCCAAGCACAAGGCTGTCATCAAAGAGTGGATCACTGTCATCTACGTTTAGCACTACGGATGCTCTGTTAGAAACAGAGATACTCCGTGTTTCGATAGCTCTTGTTAAAAAGAGTTTATCCATGAAAGCTTCTGCATAAAGCGTATTATTACCAGGTTTAACACCTGCACCGATTCTTATCACATAGCGAAGGTTCATCTCTTCACCTGTTAGTAATTGAATATTACCAACCGTTAGTGGTGAAGTACCTGCAACAGTAATGACATCATCTCGGTCTCCTTTGAGAGAGTTCGGAACATAACTAAACCCACCAGGAAGACTGTTAATAATAGTCACTGGGTCTGCTGGAACATTACCAATATTTTTAATATTCGCAGTGATCAGAACAATATCTCCAATCTTCACTTGAGCATTCGATGGCGTTAGTTTAATGAGTAACTGTGCATCTTCAGCATTCAAATAATCGATAACCACCTGTTTTATACTAGTTTGTTGCTCAGTCTTGAATTTCCAAGTCTCTTGACCTTCAATAAGTGACATCACTTCAAATTCATATACTCCTGGAGCCGATTCAAACGTTCCTGCTGGATTAACAATCCCAATTTGCTCTCCACTTTCTGATACTAAAGTCAGAGTTTGAGGCGTATGACCTTCAATTGGAACACCATTAGTGTAGAAGAGAGTGACTGTTACAATAGAAGTATCAATACCATTAGCATCTATCACCGGTGGTACTGCTGTCATCAGAGACTTCTCTTCATCAAATACACCACCTGCTAGATATTTCACGGTCACTCGTTCATCAGAGGCATATGCTCTCGTTTGGAAGTGGAAGGTATCTAAGCCTACCTTCTCTGACTTCACTTCAAAAGTATAACGTCCATCTTGATGATCCGTTGGTGCACTCACAATTCCTACTAATCCTGCCTCTGAAACAAGCTCTAAGCCTTCATAACCAATAATTGGTTTTTGACCTGCGGCATCGTAATACATAGTTACAGTGACAATTGAAATTGTCTCACCATCTGCGGCAATTTCTACAGGATCTGCCGCAATACTAGACGATGCTTGATCAAAGAAGCCATCACCACCGGTATAACGGATTTGTGCTGTATCAACTGATGCATATGCTCTCGTTTGGAAGTGGAAAGTATCTGCACCCGCTACCTCTGATTTCACTTCAAAGGTATAACGTCCATCTTGATGATCCGTTGGTACGCCCACAATCCCTACTACAGCACCCGCTTCTGTAACAAGCTCTAAGCCTTCATAACCAATAATTGGTTTTTGGCCTGCAGCATCGTAGTACATAGTTACAGTGACAATTGAAGTCATCACACCATCTGCAGCAATTTCTACAGGATCTGCCGTAATACTAGATGATGCTTGATCAAAGAAGCCATCACCACCGGTATAACGGATTTGTGCTGTATCAACTGATGCATATGCTCTCGTTTGGAAGTGGAAAGTATCTGCACCCGCTACCTCTGATTTCACTTCAAAGGTAT